>NZ_BAABIL010000092.1:0-12485 GCF_039542765.1 Kineococcus glutinatus | reverse complement strand
GTAGGTGATGCCCTCGACGACCTCGACGTCCCCGGTGTCGGCGGGCAGGCGCTGGGCCGGCGTGCGCTCCGACGAGCAGGACGCCAGGAGCAGCACGGCACCGAGGCACGCCACCGCGCGGAGGCGACCTGGGTTCGGGCGTGCCTGCATCGGGATCCTTTGCTCCGTCGTCGGGTTCGCCCTCGTCGCCAGCTGCCCGGACGGTGCTGCCGCAGCGAGGTCGTCGGCGGCGACGCGGTGTTCGGGGGGTGGGGCGGGCGTGCAGACGCCTTTGTACCAGGACCGGGCGCGTCGGTGGCCCACCCACCGGGAGTTTCCCCGTTCACCATGCGATCTGCACATCGTCGCTGTGTCCCGCTTCCGGCCGGGCCTACACTCGCACTCCCAGGGCCGCCCCCCACGCGGAGGACGCATGAGCACCGCACGCAGACTGTCCTGGGCCGTTCCGGTCAAGGGTCTGGCCATCGCCCTCGTGGTGGCCTTCCACGTCACCCTCTACCTCGACCCGGCCGGGGTCGACGTCGTCCTCGGGCGCGTCAAGGCGCTCTTCGAGCTCTTCCCGATGCCCGCGTTCTTCCTGGTCGCGGGTCTGGCGGCCGGTTCCCACCCGAACCTGTCGCTGGGTTCGCTCTGGTGGCGGCGCGTCTACCCGGTGGTCTACGTCTACGTCCTCTGGTCGCTGCTGCGGACGGTGTTCTACCTGCTCGTGCCCGGCCTGCAGGGCGGCCTCGGCGACCTGCCCGCCGACGACTGGCGCACCGTCCTGCTGCTGCCGGTGTGGCCGAGCAGCAGCTACTGGTTCCTCTACGCGCTGGCGTTGTTCATGGTCCTGCGCTGGCTCGTCGCCCGGGTGCCCGCCGGGATCCAGCTGGCGGTGGCCGCGGTGGTCTCGGCGGCGTTCTCCTCCGGGATCGTCAGCGTCGGCAACGTCGGCTGGACCCGCATCGGGTCGCTGTTCGTGTTCTTCCTCGCCGGCGCGCTGCTGTCCGCACCGCTCAAGCGCGCGGTGGACCGCAGCCGGCCGTGGCACGTGGCGCTGCTCGCGGCCGGCGTCCTGGTCGTGACGGCCGCGCTGCTGCTGGGGTTGCGCCGCGTCCCGCCGGTGGCGCTCGTCGGGCAGGTGCTCGCGGTCGCCACGGGGGTGGTGGCGCTGGCGCACCTGCCGGCCGGCCGGGTGCGGGACGTCCTGACGACCCTGGGGGAGCAGTCGTTCCGCGTCTACCTCGTGCACCTCTTCCCGATCGTGCTGATCTGTGCGGGGATCCGCCTCCTGGAGCCGGCGTGGCCCAGGGTGGTGGACGCGGGGGTGCAGGCCGTCGTGGCCCTTCTCGTCCTGTGGCTCTCCGTGCGCTTCTCCGTCCTCAGCGGCCGCTGGCGCTGGCTGTACGCCCCGCCGGAGGCGCTGCTGCCCGCTCGGCTGCGCCGACGTCCCGCTCCGCGCCACCGCGCGGACGTCCCGCGCAGCCGGAGGGCACCGCACGGCGCCGGGCCGGTCCCGGGCAGCGCGAAGACCCCGGCCCCGCCCTCCTGAGGAGGGCGGGGCCGGGGTCCTGGCCGGGAAGCGGTGCCGCGGTCCTCAGGCGGTCCGGACCTGCGGCCGGGCGTCCGGGACGGCGGGGGAGTCCGCGCCCAGGGCGTCCAGCCACACCTGCTCCAGCTGCGGGTGGACCGCGTCGGTGCTGTAGGTGTCCCGCGCCGCGGCCCAGGCGGCCTCCGCCACGCCCTCGCGCAGGGCGTCGTCGGAGATCACCCGCTGCAGCGCCGATCGCAGCGCTTCCACGTCGGCCGGCGGGACGACGAGACCGCGCCCACCGGCGAGCACCGGCGCGACCCCGCCCACGTCGGTGGCCACGACGGCGTTGCGCCGGGCCATCGCCTCCAGCACGAACACCGGCATCGCCTCGTCGCGCGAGGGCAGCACCGCGACCCGCGAGCGCTCGAGCAGCTCGAGCAGCTCCTCGTGCGGGAGGGCGCCGAGCAGCGTGGCCCCGTGGGTCTCGCGCACCACGTCGGGTTCGAGGACGGGCCCGGCGATCAGCAGCTTCCACCCCGGTGCGTCCACCCGGCTCCACGCCTGGAGCAGCACGTCGACGCCCTTGCGGCGCCCCACCGCACCGCCGAAGACGACCACGTTCTCCTTGGTCGCGGGGGTCCCCAGCCGCACGGCGTTGGGGATGAGGTGCACGCGCGGTGCCGGGACCGACCGCTCGGCGACCGCGGACGTCGCCGACGACAGCGAGACGACGTGGTCGGCGGCCCCGAGCACCCACCGCACGAGGCGGGGCCTGCGCTCGGCGAAGGCCACGAACGAGCTGCCGTGCAGGTGGGCCACGGTGGCCAGGCCGCGGGCGCGGGCCAGCCGCATGAGCGCGCCCTCCCGCACGAACGACCCGCCGGCGGACAGGTGCGCCGCGACCACCGAGCGACCGCGGGGCAGGCGCAGCAGCCTGGTGGCGGCCCCGGCGGCGCGCCGCGCGGAGGTCACCAGGTCGCCGGGGTTGCCGCGCGTGGTGACGAGGTCGACGTCCACCCGGTCGAAGGTCCCGGCGAGGTACCCGTTGAGCACCTGCGTCATGCCTCCCGCCACCTCGCCGGCACGGCCCAGGTGGTAGACGGTCGGGCGCACCGGCCCCGGGCCGGGGACGCCCGCCCCGCGCCGCCGCGCTCCTGCGGAGCCCAGCACCGCGAGGACCTCCTTGCGCACCGCCTCCAGGCGCACCCGCGCCTCCGCGAGGCGGGCCAGCACCTCACCGCGGCGCGCCACCAGCACCTCGAGCCGTTCGGTGACGGCGTCGGCGTCGGCGGAGTCCAGGTCGAGGACGATGTCGTCCACCCCGATGGTCGACAGGTGCCGCTCGAGCTTGGGGGCGGGCCGCACGAGACCGGCGACCGGGACCGCACCTTCGGTGTAGGCCCCGATGACGACGTGGAGGCGGTCGGAGACGACCACCGACGTGCGGCGGTACAGCTCGCGCAGCGCCGCCTCGTGCTCGTGGTGGCCGGTGGCGCCGGGCCACCCCAGGACCTGACCGCCGAGGTCCTGCGCCAGCCGGCGCGAGCGCTCGTCGTCCAGGGACACCTGCGTGACCGCCCAGATCTGCAGGCCGTGGCGCTCGGCGTAGGCCCGCAACCCCGCGATCGCCGCCGGCGAGGGGTAGGGGCGCTCGCCGTCGCCGCGCAGCGAGACGACCAGCGCGTCGCGGGTGCGTGGTTCGGCGAGCGCATCGTCGTCGCTGCCCTCGCCGAAGGCGAGGTCGGGCATGCTCTCGCCGACGCGCATGTACGCCGCCGTGGCGTCGTCCCGCCACTTCGTGACGTCCGACAGCGCGATCGAGGGCCACATGAGGGCCCGCGGCAGCGGTGCGAACGAGCGGGCGCCGACCCCCACCCGGACCGCGCGCCCACCGCGGGCGCGCAGGACGGCGAGGAGGGGGACCACGACGAGGTGTTCCTTCATCCCCGCGAGGCTGAGCTGGATCTCGCCGGGTTTGAAGACGTAGGCCGCGTCCCCGCGCAGCGCGGCGAGCAGCGCCGCCCGGTACCACGCACCGAGGCTGCGGTACGCGTGGTCGGAGGGCTGCAGGCCCAGGGACTCGTCGTAACCGGCCGGCGAGCGACCGACGTAGACGTGTGGCTGTCCTGCGTCGCGGACCCAGTCGATCAGCTGCCGACGCAGGATCGCGTCACCGATGTTCTCGTACTGGCCACGCCCCACGGTGAAGACCTGCCCCACGGACCCTCCAGGTTGAGCGATGTGTCGCATTGCGCGGGTGGCGGGCGCCTTCGACCGTGGCGGCGACCCTACCGGTGTCGACGACCCCCGGGAAGGACGGGCACCGGTCCGTCAGCGACGGCCGACGAAGTGCAGCTGCACGCGGCGAGGTGCGTATGCCAACGCGGCCAGGGCGATGCGCTTGTCGCGGCGGCGTGCCAGCAACGTCAGGCCGGTCACGCCGATGCGGCGGCGTGCCGCAGCGACCAGCGCTCGCGACTCCGCCTCGTCGTAGGCGCCGCTCAGCGCGTCCTTCATGCCGGAGAGTGCGATGTAGCGCAGGCGGAAATACGTCAGCTCCGCTCCCGTCGGTGCCACACCCGCCCTCAGCGCGGCGTCGACCACCGTCTGCTCCACGACGGCGAGCGACTCGACCCGTCGGTGGCGCGAGGTGATGATCGAGCCGGTGCGCTTCCTGTACTCGTAGACCTGCCGCCCGCAGAAGGTGACCGTCCCGGCGGCCGCGAGCGCGTTGGCGACGAGCGCGAGGTCGGACTGGACGCGCGCGGGTGGGAAGTCGACGCCCAGGAGCAGCGAGCGCCGGAACAGCTTGTTCCAGAGGTGGCCCGTCACCACACCTTGCAGGAGCAGACCCACGGCCTGGGGGCCCGTGTGCGCGGGCAGGCGCGGCGCGGGGATCGTCCGCGGTGCACCCGAGGTGGGTACCAGCAACGCGTCCGCGACGACGACGTCCGCGCCGTTCGCCGCGGCGGCAGCACCCACCAGGCACGCGGCCGCGTCGTCCGGCCAGTGGTCGTCGGAGTCGACGAACCAGATCCAGTCCCCGGAGGCGGCCTCGACGCCGCGCCGGCGGGCGGCCGCCACACCACCGTTCGCGGGCAGCAGCAGGGCGGTGACGCGTTCGTCGCGCCGCGCCGCCTCCTCGGCGATGCCGCGCGATCCGTCGGTCGAACCGTCGTCGACGAGCACGAGCTGCACCTCGACACCGCGCTGGCCGAGCACCCGGTCGATGGCCGACGGTAGGTGTTCCGCGTCGTTGAAGACGGGCATGACGATGCTCACCTGGGTCACGCGACGTGAATCTAGTGCTCCGACGCGGCAGTTCGTGATCCGTCGTCCCCGGCGACCGGGACGGGGCGCGGCGCGGGTCCGGCCGCGCCGCAGGTCACGCCGCGCCCGGCAGGGCCAGGTCGGCGATGACGGGTGCGTGGTCGCTCTCGCCGCGGCCACCGACCCAGGCCCCGACCGGTTCCAGGCCCGCCACCTCCACGACGTCGATGCGCGCCAGGCCCGGCCGGGCGCCGCGGGTGAGCCCGGGACCCCAGGCGACGGCGCGGTAGGCGTCCACGAGGCCGGCGCGGGCGAACGCCCAACCGGGCCGGTTGAGGTCGGAGGCGTTGATGTCACCGGCCACGACCACCGCCGCACCCCCGCGGTGCAGCTCGCGCGCCAGGTCGGCCAGCCGCGCCGCCTCCTGCGAGCGCAGGCGTGCGGCGGGCCCCGTACCCCCGGCGGGACCGGGGTCGGAGGGGTGGAAGCGGCAGCCGAGGCACGGGGACGCCAGGTGCACGCTCAGCACGTCGACGCGGCGGCCCCGCACGTCCAGGGTCACCACGTCGGTGGGGCGGGCGGCGGGAGGCAGGCCCTCGACCGGGCGCACGCCGGTGACGGGGTGGCGGGAGAACACCGCGGTGCCCGACGGCACACCCCACGGGGCCGCCCACGCGTGCTGCGAGACGTGCCGGTGGGGGTAGGCGACCCCCAGGGGGGCCAGTTCCCGCAGCGCCCGGGCCGACACCTCCTGCAGCACGAGGACGTCGGGAGCGGTGTCGTCGGCGAGCCGCAGCACGCCCCGGGCGGGTGCACCCGCGGTGATGTTCCACGTGGCCACGCGCAGCACCGGCCCGCCGTCGGCCACCCCGCCCTGCCAGGGCCGCGGCACGCACAGCAACGCGGCGGTGAGCGCGGGGGCGACCAGCACCACCGCCGCGACGCGCCGCCGGCGCAGGAGGGCGACCAGGAGCAGCGGCACGCCGGGCACCAGCCACCAGAAGGCCGTCAGGCCCAGCGCGTAGGTGACGGCCGTGCGGTCACCCACGACGGCGACGCACGCCAGTGCCGTGCTGGCCGCGGATCCGTACACGGCGCACGCGCCCACCCGCGGGGACACCGTCGCGGTCCCCGCCGGGCGGTCGCGCGTGCGCCGTGCCCGGATCACCTGCTGCGGACGAGCCCCAGCGCCGAGACCGGCGCCAGCCCGGGGAAGATCGAGCTCAGGCTGCCCGCGCCGCAGCGGCGGGAGAGCACCTCGCCGATCACGGAGCGGTAGTCCGTCGTCCCGGCGAGGGCGCCGTCGACGAGCTGGGTCTCCGCCAGGCCGGGCCAGCGCCCGTAGACCTTGCCGCCGTTCACCCCGCCCCCCAGCACGAACATGGCGTTGCCGTGGCCGTGATCGAGCCCGCCGGAGCCGTTCTCGTTGGCGCGGCGCCCGAACTCGGACATCGTGACCATCGTGACGCCCGACATCCTCGAGCCCAGATCCCGGGCGAAAGCTACCATCGCGCTCGACAGGTCGGTGAGCTTCTCGGCCATCCAGCCGTCGCCGGCCTTGCCGAGGTTGTCGTGCATGTCCCAGTCGCCGACGTCGACCGTCGCCACCTGCACGCCGACGCCGCTCTTGACGAGCCGCGCCACGTCGGCGAGGGAGCGCCCGAGGTCGCTGTCGGGGTAGCCGGCCGTGGTGGAGGCCGGCGCGATGCCCGGGATGCGGGCCGCGGCGGCCAGCGCCGCGCGCCCGGGGACGGCGATGGTCTCCGGGCCCGTCGTGTGCAGCTCGTCCAGGCAGGCCGCCCAGCGGGTGCGCTCCTTCTGGGCGGTGGGCCCGAGCAGCCGGAAGCTGTCGAGGGAGTTGGTCGCCAGTTCCGGCGCGGGACCGGCCAGCGACTGCGGCGCCGTGGAGCTGCCGATCTGCACCGCGGCGAACGTGTCGTCGCTCGTGGTGCCGCGCAGGCCGATCGTGCGGTCCAGCCACCCGGTGCGCGTGGAGGTGCCGGGCGCGGCGCGCTCCATCTCCGCCATGGCGTGGAAGTGCGAGCGCGTGGGCTCGGGGGAGCCGACGCCGTGCACGACCGCGAGGGAGCCGTTCTGCCACAGCGGCAGCAGCGGGCGCAGGGCGGGGTGGAAACCGAAGGAGTTGTCCAGCTGCAGCAGGCGGGAGCGGGGGATCCCGATCGTCGGCCGCAGGGCGTAGTAGTTCGGGTCGCCGCCGGGCACCACGGCCGACAGGCCGTCGAAACCGCCGCGCAGCGACAGCACGACGAGCACGTCGCCGGTGTACCCCGGCGCGGCCATGGCCACCTGGGTGTGGACCGACTCGGTGGCGGCCAGCGTGACGGCGGTGCCGCCGAGGGCCTTGAGCATGGTGCGGCGGCTGAACGCCCCGGCCGCGGCGTAGGCGCGACCCTCCGCGCAGGCGCGGGCGGTGGTCCGGGTGGTCTCGGTCATGCTGTTCACCTCTCCATGTGGCCGGGGGAGTTGAGCACCATCGCCGAGAGGTCGGCGAGGCGGGTCGGGGCGAGCGACGGGTCACCCGGGACCACGGGAGCGGTCGGCTGCTTGTCGCACAGCCGCAGCAGCGCGGCGGTCTCCCGGGCGGTCGCCGGCCGGAACAGCAGCCGCTGCACGAGCCGGGCCACGAACTCGCCCCACGTGGGGGGCGGGGCGGCGAAGAGGGGCTCGGAGGCCCGCCAGGCCAGGTTCTCCGGCCGGCGGCGGGTCGCGAGCTCCCAGGTGTGGTTCCAGCGGCGCATGGTCGAGCCCGCCGACACCCACGCCGAGGCGACGTCGGCGTAGCCGTTCGGCGCCGGCCAGGCCAGGGGCTCGTGCCCCATGTTGCGCACCATGAACAGCAGCACGTCGGCGCCGCCGTAGCCGGAGGTGGCCGGGCCCGCCCCGAGGGCGCGCACCGCCGCGACCAGCCCTTCGAGGGGGCGTCGGGTCTTGGCGCCCGCCGAGGCCGCGAACTCCTTGCTGGCGAACAGCGCGCGCAGCACCGGCACGATCTGCGTGTCGTTGTCGAGGTAGACCTTGGCGAGGTGGTCGACCAGGCTCGCGGGCGGGGTGTCGGACACGAATCGCTGGCCGAGCTTGGTGGCCAGGTGGCGCGCCGTGGAGGGGTGGCGGGCCAGGTGCGCCAGCAGCGAGGCCTGCACCTGCGCACCGCTGGCCGGGTCGTGGGCCGGTGCCGACCAGTTCACGACGCGCACCGCGCCGGCGTCGTGCTCCTTGGGCGTGAACACGGCGCTGCCGTCTCCCGAGAAGCGCCACCCGGTCATCAGCCGGGCGGCCTCCTGCACGTCGGCCTCGCCGTAGCCGCCGAAGACCCCGAGGGTGTGCAGCTCGAGCAGCTCGCGCCCGTAGTTCTGGTTGGGCGCCGTCCGCGTCGAGAGGGCCCCGTCGAGGTAGCGCAGCATCGCCGGGTGGCGCGAGGAGGCGAGCAGCATGTCGCTGAAGCGGCCGAGGGCGTGCCGGCGGACCACCGTGGTGTCGTAGTCGTGGCGGTCGGCCCAGACGGGGGTGATGTTGCAGGGCACGTTGAGGTGGTTGGACCAGAAGTCGCACATCACCTCGAACAGCTGGCGCCTGCTCCAGCAGTAGCGGCCCATGGTCGCGTAGCTGAGCTGCTGCATGGTGCCGTAGCTGCCGTGGGAGTCCTGCGCGCGCACCTCGGCGGTGCTGCGGCGGATCTTCGGGAACCGGCGCACGAAGGCGTCGCAGTCGGCGTCGGGGATCGTCGCGGGGGCGAGCTGCTCCTCGAGCCACCGGCCGGCGCCCTTCTGGGCCACCTCCTCGAGCAGGCCCGGGGTGGGTCCCCACGTGGCCCGCCGCACCAGGTGCAGGACGGCATCGGTCACAGTGCTCTCCTCCGGGGTTCCGTCGCGTCTCCGCGTCGCACGACGCCCGCGTTCGACCACGAGGCGTGATGTCATGTGCAGTCCAGTCATCGGGCCTGTCTCCACACAGTCATCGGGCGCACCCGATGAGGCCTTGAGCTGCGAAGTCGTGGCCGTCGGGGAGGGCGCGCCCGCCCGCCGGGCGGGAGCGCCGGGGCTCCGCGCTGATCCTTGCGGGTGACAAGACCCTCGGCTACCTTGTGCCCGTCAGGGGGACCCACCGTCGGTGCTCCGCAGTGCAGGCAGCCTCCGAGAGGCCCACCGGACAAGGTGACACCCATGAACGTTGGCGCGAGCGCGCAGTGGACCCGTCGATCGGTGCTGGCCGCCGGTGCCCTCGGTGCCGTGTCGGTGTCCACCGCCACCCGGGCCCGGGCGGACACCCCGACGTCGCCCATCCCCACCCTCCCCGGCGAGGTCTGGCGCGACGCCACCCGCACGAGCCGGCTGGGCGGGAAGCCCTACGAGGTCATCGACGTCGTGCAGGACGGCGACACCGCGCGCCTGTACGTGCCCTGGACGGCCGCGCTGAAGGGCCAGAAGCCGGGCGCGATGGTGTGGTACTACCACTCCAACGGCAGCACCCACACCGCGATGGACGGCCCCTACGGCTACCCGGGCATGCTCTGCGTCGACCAGGGCGTGGTGAGCATCTGCCCCAACTTCGGCGGCTCGCTGTGGACGGCCCAGCGGGCGCTGGACCTGCACCGCGTCTGGTCGGCGTGGGCCGTCACGGCGTTCAGCGTCGGGATGGCCTTCGGGCGCTGCAACTCCGGCGGTGGCTCGCTCATGACGTACGCCTACGCGAAGGGGATGGTCCGCAACATGCGCGGCATCTACCTCGCCAACGGGACCTACGACAACGAGGAGCTCTACGCGCGCGACCCCGCGCGCATCGGCGCGCCGTACGGCAACGACCCCGCCCTGATCGCGGCCACCAACCCCGCCCGGGTCACCCAGGCGGCGTGGAAGGCCAAGCGGATCAAGACGGTCGTCTCCCTGGTCGACACCATCGTTCCCCCGGCCTCGCACGGCCTGGCGCTGGCGGACCGTGCCCGGCCGGTCGCCGCGGACGTCCAGGTGCGCTACCACGACGGCGGACATGCGATCCCCTACTGGTCGCACACCGACATGATGTCGACCTTCTCCGGGTGGGCATGACGGAGGCGCGAGCGACACCCCAGGGTGTCGTGCTACCCCATGCCCGCAAGGGCCGCCTGGAATCCGTCTCCTACCTCCCGCAGCGTGAACTCCGCGTGCTCCACACGTTGCGCTGCAACGGCAAGAACGGGTCCACCTATGCGGACCTCGTGGAGTCGACCGCTCCGCCCGGGTGCCGGCAGGAGTTCTTCAGCTGGTCGCGGGCCCTGCTCGGGCGCTACGACGTCCTGCACGCGCACTGGCCGGAGCACCTGGTGCGCGACTCGCAGCGCCCCTGGCTGCGCGTCGTGCGGCGCTGGCTGCTCGACCTGCTGCTGCTGCGGCTCGCGGTGCAGGGCATCCCTCTCGTGTGGACGGCGCACAACCTCGCCCCCCACGAGCAGGGCACGCCTGCGGAGCAGCGCTCGCTCGAGCGGTTCATCCGACAGATCGACATGGTGATCAAGCTGACTCCCGCCAGCCCGGTGCAGTTCGGGCGGCGACAGGTGACCATCGCACACAGTCACTATCGCGAGCTCTACGGCAAGGTTCTCGACCGCGGCGTCGTGGCCGCGCCGGTGTCCGGTCGCCTCCTCTACTTCGGCATCATCCGTCCCTACAAGGGGGTGGACGTGCTGTTGGCGTCCTTCGGCCGCACGGCGGACCCGTCCATCAGCCTGCGGGTGGTCGGGCACCCCCACCCCGGGCAGGCGGACGTCGTGCAGGAGGCCTGCGCCGCGGACCCCAGGATCAGTGCGGTGCTGCGCTACGTCGACGACGCCGAACTGGTCGCCGAGATCGTGGCCGCTCAGCTCGTGGTGCTGCCCTACCGGGGGATGATGCACAACTCCGGCACCTTGCTGGCGGCCCTGTCGCTCCACAGGCCCGTGCTGGTGCCGCGTTCACCGACCAACTCCGCCATCTCCCAGCGCGTGGGACCCGGGTGGGTGCTCGAGTACGACGGCGAGCTGGACGAGCACGTGCTCGCCGACGCCCTGGCGCGCACCGCGCGACCCCCGGTGGACCCGCCGGACCTCACCGAGCACGCTCCCGGCCTCGTGGCGGCACAGCACCGGCTGGCGTACGAAGAAGCTCTGGCCGAGCGGCGGAGGTGGTGGGTCAGGTGAGCCAGAACCTCAACCGCGCTGCTGGCCGGGGTGCTGTCGTCACCCTGGGCACGCAGGGTCTGCGGCTCGTCGTGCAGGTCGCCGGCCTGGCCGTGCTCGGGCGGCTGCTCGCCCCGCACGACTACGGTCTGGTCGCCATCGTCAGCGTGCTGGTCTCGGCGGGCGAGCTCTTCCGCGACTTCGGGCTGTCGGCCGCCGCCATCCAGGCCAAGACGCTCACGCCGGGGCAGCGCGACAACCTCTTCTGGGTCAACTCGGGCATCGGGGTCGCGCTCGCCGTCCTGCTGTGCGCCACGAGCCCGGTCCTCGCCCACTTCTACGGCGACGACCGGCTCGTGCTGCTGGTGGTGGTGATGTCGAGCATCTTCGTCCTCAACGGTCTCTGCACGCAGTACCGCGCCGGCCTCGCGCGCGACCTGAAGTTCGGTCGCCTCAGCGGTGCGGAGCTCACCGGCCAGGTGGTCGGCGTCGTCGTCGCGGTGAGCATCGCGGTGCTGGGTGGCGGTTACTGGGCGCTGGCAGCGCAGTGGATCAGCGCGCAGTCCGTGGCCCTGGGGCTGGCGGTCCTCTGGAGCAGGTGGCTTCCGGGCCGGCCGAACCGCGATGCCTCCGTGCGGCCCTTCCTGCGCTTCGGATCGGCGCTGCTCGGTTCTACCCTGCTCAACAACGCCGTCAACTACGCCTCACCCCTGGCGCTCGGCATCACCAGCACACCGGCGGCGGTCGGCATGTACAACCGCGCCCAGCAGCTCGTGACGATGCCGCTGGTCCAGGTGCAGGCGCCGACGACGCGCGTGGCGCTGCCGGTGCTCGCGCGGTTGCAGGACGACACCGATCGGTTCTCCGCCCTGCTCCTGCGGGGCCAGCTCGCCCTGCTGGCGGTGGTCGGCTTGATCTTCGCCACCTTGTTCGCGCAGGCGCCGTCCGCCGTGCGGGTCCTGCTCGGCCCGCAGTGGGGCGCCACCGTCCCCCTCTTCCGCCTGTTGCTCGTCGCCGGCTTCTTCCAGGCCGCCACCTACGCCGCGAGCTGGGTGTTCCAGGCTCGTGGGCTCACGGGTTCGCAGCTGCGGTACGCGTTGTTGATCAAGCCGTTGTCCGTGGTCGTCATCGTCATCGGCGCCTCCTGGGGGCCGGTCGGCGCCGCGGTCGCCTGCGCCGTGGTCATGGCCCTGGGCTGGCCCGCCTCGCTGTTGTGGTTGCGGACGATCGGTGGGGTGCCCACGGCGCGCATGCTGGGCAACGGGCTGCGGGTGGGTGCGCTGTCGGTCGTCGCCGCCCTCGCGTCCTGGGGTGCCACCCACGCGCTGGGGATGCCGCCGCTGCTGGACCTGGTGGTGGGCGGGCTCGTCACCTGCCTGGTGGCGGCGGTGCCGGTGGCCCTCGTGCCCGGCTACCGCCGGGAGGCCTCGCGCGCGCTGGCACGGGTGCGGGGCAGGGCCGGCCGGCGCAAGGGCACCGGTGCCGCCGCCATACCGCAGCCCCGCTCCGCGCCGCGGCGGCGCTGCGGGCCGGTGGGGCGGTGGGCGGCACGGG
>NZ_BAABIL010000091.1:0-16857 GCF_039542765.1 Kineococcus glutinatus | reverse complement strand
GCCACCGCGCCGCCGCGGCCCTGCTGGCCGCCGTCGTCGTCCTCGTGCTCGGCGCGTGGGCCGCGTGGGGCACCCTGGGGCCGGAGGTCGCGCGGCTGACCGCCAGCGACGACTACGAGGGTTCCGGCACCGGCACGGTGGACGTGCGGGTCGCGGAGGGCGACACCGGCCGCGCCATCGGGCGCACGCTGGAGGAGGCGGACGTCGTCAAGACCGACGACGCGTACGTGCGCGCGGCCGCGGAGGACACCCGCACGGCCGCGATCCAGCCGGGCACGTACCGCCTGCGCAAGCAGATGTCGGCCGCGTCGGCGGTGGCGCTGCTGCTGGACCCGGCCGCCCGGCAGGTCACCCGCCTGGTGGTGCCCGAGGGGCTGCGGGCCGTGCAGGTGCTGGACCTCGTCGCGGCGCAGACGACCATCCCGCGCGACCAGCTCGACGCCGCGGCGCGGGACGTGGCGGCCCTGGGGCTGCCGGCGTCCGCGGAGGGCAACGTCGAGGGGTACCTGTTCCCCGCGACCTACGACGTCGCGCCCGACGCCACCGCGCCGGAGGTGCTGCGGCAGATGGTGCAGCGGGCGGTGACGGCGCTGGACCAGCTGCAGGTGCCCGAGGAGCGCCGCCACGACGTCGTGGTGGTGGCGAGCCTGGCGCAGAAGGAGGCCCGCACCCCGGAGGACATGGCCCGCGTGGCGCAGGTGCTGGCCAACCGCCTCCAGGACGGCATGCCGCTGCAGCTGGACTCCACCGTCAGCTACGCCACGGGCACCGAGACCGTCACCACCACCGCCGAGCAGCGCGCGACGGATTCCCCGTACAACACCTACCGCTACCCGGGGCTGCCCGCCGGGCCGATCAGCAACCCGGGGGAGGCGGCGCTGCGGGCCGCGCTGGACCCCGAGCCGGGTCCGTGGCGGTTCTTCGTCACGGTGGACCTCGGCACGGGGGAGACGCGCTTCGCGGAGACGAAGGCGGAGCACGACGCCAACGTCGAGCTGTTCCGCGCCTGGCTGCGGGCGAACCCGCAGTGACCGGTGCGCGCTGCGCCGGCGCCGTGGCGCCCCGGGCGGTCGGGACGGCGGGGGCGCGGTGAGGGCGGCGGTGTGCGGCCGGCCGATCCGCCACTCGCTGTCCCCGGCGCTGCACTCGGCGGCGTACGCGGCCCTCGGCCTGGACGACTGGGCGTACGAGCTCATCGAGGTCGACGAGGCGGGTCTGCCGGCCGTGGTGGCGCAGCTGGACGCCTCGTGGGCGGGCTTGTCGCTGACGATGCCGCTGAAGGAGGCGATCGTCCCGCTCGTGGACGAGGTGAGCGAGTTCGCCCGGGCGGTCGGCTCGGTGAACACGGTCCTGGTGCGGCCGCGCACCGACGGCGGGGTGCGGCTGCTGGCGGACAACACGGACGTGGAGGGCCTGGTCGTCACGGTCGGCGCGGCGCTCGGTCGCGGGCCCGGCGCGGGACCGGCGGCGGGGGAGCTGCGCGGGGTGGTGCTCGGCGGCGGGGCGACGGCGCGCTCGGCGCTGGTGGCGCTGCTGCGGCTGGGCTGCGCCGAGCCGGTGGTGCTGGTGCGCAGCGAGCGGCGCGCGGCGGAGCTGCAGGTGGTCGCCGAGCGCCTCGGCGGGCGGGTGCGGGTGCGCGGCTGGGAGGACCTGCCGGTGGCGACGGCCGCCGACGTCGTCATCTCCACGGTGCCGGCGCAGGGTTCGGCCGACCTGGTGGAGCGGCTGCTCCCGGGGCCGGCGCCGGTGCGCTGGCCCCTGCTCGTCGACGTGGTGTACGCACCGTGGCCGACGCCGCTGGCATCGGCGTGGGGTGGGCCGGTCGTGGGGGGCTTCGAGATGCTGCTGCACCAGGCGGTGGCCCAGGTGCGGCTGATGACGGGGCTGGAGCCCCCGGTGGCGGTGATGCGCGCGGCGGGCAGCACGGAGCTCGCCGTGCGCGCCGGCTGACACCCCGGCCTGCGGGCTCCGTCCCGGATCGCCGCCACCCGACCGCTCAAGGTGGGGGCCGCGGCGGCCGATGCCCTTCCGGTGGCGCCGAGTGGCGGTGCCCTGCCTGGGGGGAGCGAGATGGACGACGCGACACCGCGATCGGCTGGTCGGCCTGCAGTGAAGCCGTACGTCCCGATGAACCTGCGCCCGCGGCAGGACGACGACGCCGACGCGCTGCCCGCGCAGCGCTCCCGCGACGTCTCCGCCATGCTGGCCAACGTCGGCCGTGCCGCTCCTACGCCCGCCGCTGCCGCGCCCGCCGCTGCCGCGCCGGTCCAGGTCGCCGCCGCTGCGGTCGCGCCCGCGCTGGCCCCGGTGCCGGTGGCCGCGCCGTCGTATCCCCACGTGGCGTCCCCCGCGCTGGCGCCCTCCCCGCTGGACGTCGCCGCCCCGCTGGCCCCCGCACCGGCCGAACCCGCCGAGCCGGCCGAGCCCGCCGAGCCGGAGCTGCGGGTCAACGACGTCCTCGACGCCGCGCTGGAGGCGGGCGCCTCCGACCTGCACCTGACGGCCGGCGCCCCCCCGATGATCCGCATCTCCGGTGAGCTGCACCCCCTGGAGGGCTTCTCCACGCTCAGCGCGCCGCTGCTGCAGAAGGTGATCTACGCGATGCTCACCAAGAAGCAGCGCGAGCACTTCGAGGAGCACCTGGAGCTGGACTTCGCCTACGCCCTGGCGAGCAAGTCCCGCTTCCGCGTCAACGTGTACCGCCAGCGCGAGGCCATGGGGGCGGCGTTCCGGCGCATCCCCTTCGAGATCAAGCCGCTGGAGGAGCTGGGCGTCCCGCCGGTCGTGGGAACCTTCGCCGGTCTGCAGCGCGGTTTCGTCCTCGTCACGGGCCCCACGGGCTCGGGCAAGTCGACGACGCTGGCCGCGATCGTCGACATGGCCAACCGGACGCGCCGCGACCACATCATGACCGTCGAGGACCCCATCGAGTTCCTCCACCGGCACAAGAACTGCGTGGTCAACCAGCGCGAGGTGGGGGAGGACACCAAGTCCTTCGCCAACGCCCTCAAGCACGTGCTGCGGCAGGACCCGGACATCATCCTCGTCGGTGAGATGCGCGACCTGGAGACGATCTCCGTGGCGCTGACGGCCGCCGAGACCGGTCACCTGGTGTTCGGCACCCTGCACACCCAGGACGCCGCGCAGACGATCGACCGCATCATCGACGTGTTCCCCCCGGAGCAGCAGCAGCAGATCCGCGTGCAGCTGGCCAGCGCGATCCAGGGCGTCGTCTGCCAGACGCTCGTCAAGCGCGCCGACGGCCGCGGCCGCGCGGTGGCCACCGAGGTGATGGTCGCGACCCCGGCGATCCGCAACCTCATCCGGGAGGGCAAGACCCACCAGATCGGCTCGGCGATGCAGGCCGGTGCGCAGCACGGCATGCACACCCTCGACCAGCACCTGGCCGAGCTGGTGCGGACCCGCCAGATCACGTTCGAGGCGGGCCTGGAGAAGTGCCACGCCGCCGACGAGTTCCGCCGGCTCGCCGGCCGCATGTGAGGACTGACACCTGATGGCCACAGCCACGAAGCCGGCCGCCTCCTCCGGGGCCACGACGTTCGAGTACACCGTCCGCGACCGGGCGGGCAAGCTCGTCAAGGGCGCCCTGGAGGCCGGTGACCAGGCGTCCGCGATCCAGCGCCTGCGCGGGCAGGGGTTCGTCCCGATCACCGTCGCGGAGTCCAAGGCCGGCAAGGGCCTGCAGATGGAGATCAGCCTGCCCGGTGGCGGCCGGGTGAAGCTGAAGGACCTGGCCCTGATGTCGCGGCAGTTCGCGACGATGGTGTCCTCGGGCCTGACGCTGCTCAAGGCGCTGGCGATCCTCGCGGAGCAGACCGAGAGCAAGAAGCTCGCCGCGACGCTATCGGAGATCCGGGCGGACGTGGAGACGGGAACGTCGCTGTCCACCGCCCTGGGCAAGCACCACACGATCTTCCCGCCGCTGATGGTGAACATGGTGCGGGCCGGTGAGGTCGGCGGCTTCCTCGACCAGGTGCTGGTGCAGATCGCGGACAACTTCGAGGCCGAGGTCAAGCTGAAGGCCAAGGTCAGGGCCGCGATGACCTACCCGGTCGTGGTGTTCGTCATCGCGATCCTCGCCGTGGTGGCGATGCTGCTGTTCATCGTGCCGATCTTCGCGGGCATGTTCGCCAGCATGGGCGGGACGCTGCCGCTGCCCACCCAGATCCTGGTGGCGCTGTCGGGGCTGCTGAAGACGGGCGCGCCGTTCCTGGTGGCCGCCGCGGTCGTGCTGCCGATCGTGTGGGGCAAGGTCAAGCACCGCCGCAAGGTCCGCGAGTTCGTGGACCCGCTCAAGCTCAAGGTGCCGATCTTCGGGCTGCTCGGGCAGAAGATCGCGCTGAGCCGGTTCACCCGCAACCTGGGCACGATGCTGCGCTCGGGGGTGCCGATCCTGCAGAGCCTGGAGATCGTCGGCAACGCCAGCGGCAACGTCGTGGTCGAGCGCGCCTCGCTCGCGGTGATGGAGAGCGTCCGCTCGGGCAACTCGCTGGCCGGCCCCCTGACCGAGCACGCGATCTTCCCGCCGATGGTGGTGCAGATGATGGCGGTCGGCGAGGACACCGGCGCGCTGGACAGCATGCTGCACAAGATCTCCGACTTCTACGACCAGGAGGTCGAGGCGACGACGGAGGCCCTCACCAGCCTCATCGAGCCGCTCATGATCGCCTTCCTGGGCGGGATCATCGGCGCGATGGTCGTGGCGATGTACATGCCGATCTTCGGGGTGTTCGAGCTCATCCAGTGATGCGGCCGCCGTGAGCGGCCACGCGGCGCGGCCGGTCCGGGGTTCCCGGGCCGGCCGCGCTGCGTTGCGCCGTTCGGGCGAACCGGTGCCCGCGGGCGCTGAAGTTCCTCAAGTCCCGCGCGGACGGGGCCGAAGTACTCGGTACACGAGCCGCACACCGACCTGGTGCGCGAACAGCGAGCGGCTCCGACTGACACACGAAGGGGAGCGTCGAATGCTCGCTCGCATCCGCAAGTCGATGGAGGACAAGGACCAGGGCTTCACCCTGATCGAACTCCTCGTCGTCATGATCATCATCGGCATCCTGGCCGCGATCGCCATCCCGGTCTTCCTCAACCAGCGCCAGAAGGCCGCTGACACGGCCACGAAGTCCGACATGCGGACCGTGGCCAACGAGGAGGAGGCGTACTTCACCGACGCGCAGAACTACGTCGCGGTCGCCAACGGGTCCGGCACCGTCCGGGTCGGCACCGCCGCTGTCGCCGGCGGTGCCGCCGCGACCGGCAACGAGGTCAAGCTGAGCGACGGCGTCAACGTCTCGGTCAAGCTGCTCTCCGCCGCCGGCACGGCCATCACCACGGGCACGGCGACCGGCTTCTGCATCACCGGCTACAACACCAAGGGCTCGAAGAGCACGTCCGGCAACGCGTACTACTACAACAGCCTCGACCGCGGCTTCACCACCACCCCCTGCCCGTGATCCTGACCGGCAGCTGACGGACGGCCCGCATGCCTCGTGCACGCGGGCCGTTCGCGTGCCCGGCGATCGGGTGAAGGGCTCAAGCGGCGGGCGGCGGATGCCGACACTGCCAGGAAGCGCACTGCTCCGCAGCAGCGCGAGGACGGAGGAGGGACTGTGCGCAACCGCTGGTGGACCCCGCGGCACGACGACGGCTTCACGCTGGTCGAGGTCATCGTCGCCCTCGCCCTCCTCGGGGTCGTCGCCACCGCCACCCTCACGTTCTTCATCCGGGCCACCAGCTCGACCAGCGCGCTGCAGCGCAAGCAGGCGGCCGTCGCCGTCGCGAACAGCGCCCTCGACCTGGCCCGCTCGGTCGCCCCCGCCGACCTGGTCGAGGGCCGCTCCACGGCGGCCGTGAGCGCCCAGTGGGCGGCCTCCACCGCCCCCGACCTCGCCCTCACCTGGCCGGCGGACGACGGCAGCTCGCCCACCGCCACCGTCCAGAGCGTGCCGATCACCGCGACGCCGACCGTCTCGGGGCAGCCCTACTCCGTGTCCACGCTCATCGGTGTCTGCTACCGGCAGCGCGCCGCCGGTACGACCACCGGCACCACGTCCGCATGCACGAAGCCGTCCGGCTCCAGCGCCACCACGACCCCCACGGGGTACGTGAAGGTGTACCGCGTCGTCGCCGAGGTGACGTGGAACGCCTCCGGGCAGGTCAGCGGCTGCAGCGCCGGCGCCTGCGTCTACCGCGCCAGCACGCTCATCGACGCCAACGGCGACGCCACGTGGAACGTCGCGGCGGCACCGATCGCCAACACGACCCCGCGCGACGTCGACGCGCAGACCGGCACCACGACCACGCCGGTGGACCTCCAGGTGCTGTCCCTGGCGGGCAACGTCGACGCCGACAGCTCCTTCGTCATCACCTCCAGCAGCGTCACGCAGGGACAGCTGTTCGTCGACGGCAGCGCGTACAACGCGACCAGCAGGTTCAAGGGGTCGACCCTGACCTACGCGCCGCAGGCGGGCGCCCTGGGCACCCACACCCTCACCTACTACATCCTCAACGCCAGCGGGCAGGCGTCCGAGGAGGCGACCCTGACGATCCGCGTGATCCCGCTCGCGGTGGCGGACACCTTCACGGTGGGCCGCAACTCCACCACCACGGTGAACTTCGGGACCAACGACAAGCCGAACGCCTTCGGCAGCGCCGTCGCGCTCAGCGGCAGCGTCGCCCTCACCTCGGGGTCGTGCACGAACATCAGCAGCGACAGCAGCGGCAAGGTGAGCTTCCGCACTCCCGCCAGCACCGGGACCTGTGTCTTCAGCTACCAGCTGAAGGGCGCGACCAGTTCGACGAGCGCGCTCGTGTCGGACGCCACGACGATCACGGTGACGGTGAGCTGACGATGCGACGGACGAGCACCCGACCCGACCGGACCGACGGTGGCTTCAGCCTCGTCGAGCTGCTCGTGGCCATGGGCATCTTCACCCTGGTGCTGGGCATCTTCATGAGCGGTGTCCTCGTGATGTACCGCGACGTCAACCGCTCCCAGGCGGTCGCCACCACGTCCGACGCGCTGCGCAAGACGTTCACCACGATGGACCGCCAGGTGCGCTACGCCGAGGGGGTCAACCACGCCGGCCTCGTCAACGGCAGCTACTACGTCGAGTTCCGCACCCCCTCGGGCGGCGGGAACCCCGCGCAGTGCTACCAGTGGCGGTACGCGGTGTCCGCCGGGACCCTGTCCTACCGGACGTGGACCGCGACGGCCACCGCCGGGACGACGTGGACGCCGGTGGCCGCCGGGCTGCGCACCGACCTCACCGAATCGCCCTTCACCATGCTGAAGGCCGTGAGCACCGGCACGTCCGGCGACGTGTCGTACACCAAGCAGCGGCTCGCGGTCGCGATCGCCGGCGCCCGGGGCGGTGGTTCGGAGCAGATGACGACGACGTTCGTCGCGAGCAACTCGAGCATCGACGCCCCCGGCAACAAGGACGTCAACGTCCCGGGCGTCAGCGACAGCCCGGTGTGCACGCCCGGCACGACGAGGAGTTGAGGAACGTGAGGGTACGACTCGCACGCGCGCTGGGGGACCGGTGCCGCGCCAGGGGCCGCGAGGATGAGGGCGTCGCCCTGCTGCTCGTCGTGCTGACCACGCTGATCGCCGCGGCACTGAGCCTGCTGCTGCTGGCGCTCGTCATCGCCCAGGTGGCGCCCACCCAGCTCCAGCAGAAGACGACCCGGACCATCGCCGCGGCCCAGGCCGGCGTCGACGCCGCGCTCTCGGAGATCCGCACCGCGCAGGCCAGCGCCAACGTCGCGGGCCGCATCTTCGGCGACCCCGCCAAGCTGCCCTGCCAGCTGACCGGCACCGTCGGCGACAGCTCCGCGGGTAGCACGTCCGCCACGTCCTACTCGGTGGCCGTGGAGTACTACGACACCGACCCGACCGACCTCACGGCCGCCCAGCGCGCGGGGCGGCTGATCAGCTGCACCCCCGGGTCGGGAACCGCGGTGGTCCCCTCCTACGCCCTCATCAAGGCCAAGGGCCTCGGCGCCGCGGTGCCGGGCCGGGCGACCACCAGCGGGGACCGCTCCGTGCAGGTCCTCTACGCCTTCAAGCTGACGAACACCAACGTCCCGGGCGGGCGGATGTACTCGGTGAACGAGCTGTACTGCCTCAAGGCGACCTCCGCCACCGTCGGCAGCACCATCACGTACACGGCAGCGGCGAACTGCACCGCCGGCGACCCGCTGATGACCTGGCTGTACGACACCGACTACGCCATGAAGCTGGCCAGCACCATCACTGCCGGTACGCCGCTGTGCATCTCCGCGCCCAACACCAGCAGCGGTGACGCCACGCTGCAGACCTGCGTCGCCACCGACTACAAGCAGCAGTGGAGCTACGAGGGCGGAGCCCGCTTCCGCGACCAGGTGTACTCCGACAACGGCACCGCGAACAGCTCGAACTACGGCAACTACTGCCTGGCGGCGGCCACGACCACCGTCAGCGCGATGGAGGGCTCGAAGCTGCGCGCGGGGAGCTGCACCTCGAACACCGAGTACGGTTCGTTCAGCCCCGAGCCGAAGGTGGGTGCCGGAGCGGCGTCCTACGACACGAACCAGATCGTCAACTACCTCGAGTTCGGCCGCTGCATGGACGTGACCAACGGGTCGATCAGCTTCGCCTACATGATCGTCTACCCCTGCAAGCAGGACCCCAGCGGCGGCACCAAGCTCAACTGGAACCACAAGT
This sequence comes from Kineococcus glutinatus, assembly GCF_039542765.1. Taxonomy (NCBI): domain Bacteria; kingdom Bacillati; phylum Actinomycetota; class Actinomycetes; order Kineosporiales; family Kineosporiaceae; genus Kineococcus; species Kineococcus glutinatus. The sequence continues at coordinate 8,135 of NZ_BAABIL010000091.1, read as the reverse complement.
GGTACTACACCGAGGCCACCGCCAGCCAGCCGACCACCGCGGCCCAGCAGATCTCCGTGAAGGTCAACAACTCCACGAAGTACTGCCTGCGCGCGCCCACCTCCACGACCACCAACGGTTACGTGACGTTCACCAGCAGCTGCTCGGCCACGGACGACCGGCAGAAGTTCTACCGCACGTACACGGTCGACGGTGACTACGCCGCCAGCTACACGTTCAAGGACCACTACGGGCGGTGCCTGTCGATCGGGCCCAAGGCCCAGCCGTCCGGCACGGCGCAGTGGTCCACGATCATCGCGGCCGCCTGCACCGGTGGCACGGAGCAGAAGTGGAACGCGCCGCCGGCCGTGCAGGAGTCGACCATCACCGACACGCGCGAGACCACGTATGGCGCCGGCTGACGCGGGCGGCGCGCTGGTCGCGATCGCCGCGGTGCTCGGGCTGCTCATCGGTTCCTTCCTCAACGTGGTCGTGCACCGGGTGCCGCGAGGGGAGTCGGTCGTCACCCCGGCCAGCCGCTGCCCCGGGTGCGGGCACGCGGTGCGCCGCCGCGACAACGTGCCCGTGCTGTCCTGGCTGCTGCTGCGCGGGCGCTGCCGCGACTGCGCCGCACCGATCAGCGTGCGCTACCCGCTGGTGGAGCTGGGCACGGGGCTGCTCTTCGGCGCCGTCAGCTGGCTGGTGGGGCCGTCGTGGGAACTGCCCGCCTACCTCTACCTGGCCGCGATCGCGGTGGCCCTCGCCCTCATCGACCTCGACGTGCAGCGGCTGCCCGACGCGATCGTCAAACCGTCCTACGTCGTCGCCGCCGTGCTGCTGGCCGGTGCGAGCGCGGCGACGGGGGAGTGGGACGCCGCGGTCCGCGCCGGGATCGGCTGCGCCGCACTGGTCGCGCTCTACACGCCGCTGTGGTTCTTCGGTGGCATGGGCCGCGGTGACGTCAAGCTCGCCGGGGTCCTGGGCCTCTACCTGGGCTGGTGGGGCTGGGACGCCCTCGTCGTGGGCGGGTTCGCCGCGTTCCTGCTCGGCGGCGTCGTCGGCGCGGGCCTGCTGGTCGCCCGGCGCGCAGGCCGGCGCACCCGCATCCCGTTCGGGCCCTCCATGCTCGCCGGCGCCCTGCTGGCGCTCTTCGTCGCCGCCCCCGTCGGCGACTGGTACCTCGCGCTCGTGGGGCTGGCACCCACGAGCTGAACCCCCGGCTCACCCGGGTGGAGCAACTTCGGGCGGCGGGCGGCTGCTGCGCCTCAAGGGGCGCGGGCAGCCGCCCGATCCGTTCACGAGAGCACCCGCCGGGTGCCCGGATCGCTGACCAGGACGAGAACCACGACAAGGAGGCGACGTGCCCGCACGCACCGCCATCGGCCTCGACATCGGGACGTCGGGCGTGCGCGCCGCCGAGCTGTCGTACGGCAAGCACGGCATCACGCTCGAGCGCTTCGGCCAGATCGCCCTCCCCGAGGGCGCCGTCCTCGACGGCGAGGTCGTCGACCAGCCCGCCGTCGTCGACGCGCTGAAGACCCTCTGGAAGGGCAGCGGTTTCAAGGGCAAGCACGTCGCCCTCGGTGTCGCCAACCAGCGCGTCGTCGTCCGCCAGGTGGACCTGCCGTGGCTGCCCGCCGCGGAGTTCAAGGAGGCGCTGCCGCTGCAGGTGCAGGACTTCCTGCCCATGCCGGTGGCCGACTCCGTCCTGGACTTCCACGTCACCGAGGAGCTGAACGACGGCGGCCCGCGCGTGCTGCGCGGCATGCTCGTGGCGGCGTCCCGCGCCATGGTGATGTCGAACGTCAAGGCCGTCGAGGCCGCCGGCCTGCGCGTGGCGTCGGTGGACCTCACGTCGTTCGCGGTGCTGCGCGCCGTGGGCCGCCCGCACGCCGACGTCGCCACCGAGGCCCTCGTCGACGTCGGCGCCCGCATCAGCAACCTCGTCATCCACTCCGGCGGCAGCCCGCGCTTCGTGCGCATCCTGCTCGCCGGCGGCCAGGACGTCACCGACGCGATCGCCGAGCGGCTCGGGGTCCCCACCTCCTACGCCGAGGGCCTCAAGCGGCAGGTCCTCGAGGGCGTCGACCCGGACGAGGTCGAGCGCGCCTGGTCGGCGGTGGAGCTCATGACGGAGGCGTTCGTCGACGAGATCCGCAGCTCCGTCACCTACTACGCGGCGGCCAACCCGACCTTCCCCGTCGAGCGCATCGTGCTGACCGGCGGCGGCTCCGTCGTCGCCGGCATGGCCGAGCGCCTCGCGGAGGTCACCCGCCTCGAGGTGGTCGCCGGCGACCCCGTCTCCCCGCTGCACATCGGCCGCACCGGCCTCGACGAGGAGCAGCTGCGGCAGATCCAGCCGCTGGCCGCGGTGCCCGTCGGTCTCGCCCTCGGAGTGATCGCATGAGTTTCCAGACCCTCGACGCCCTCGTGACGCGCACCGGCACCGCCCGCGTCGACCTGCTGCCCCCGGAGATCGGGCAGGCCCGCCGGTTCCGCCGGCTCCAGGCCGGCCTCGCGGCCTCGATGGTCGGCGTCCTCGGCCTGGCCGGCGGGGCGTACGCCCTGAGCGTCGGGCACGTCAGCGACGCGCAGGAGGCCCTCGACGCCGAGCAGTCGCGCACGCTCGTGCTGAAGCGCGAGCAGCAGCCGTACGCGGACGTGCCGACGGTGCTCGCGCAGATCGACGCCGCGCAGGCCATGCAGGAGGCGGCCACCGCCTACGACGTCGCCTGGTACGGCTACCTCGACACCCTGGCGACCAAGGCCCCCGAGGAGCTCACGCTGAAGTCGGTCGCCTTCGCGGTGACACCGCCGACGGTGGACGCCACCGCGGCCGAGGCCACGACGACCACCACGACGGCGACCTCCGGCCCGCTGGCGGTGAGCGGCATCGGCACCCTGAACGTGGACGGCACCACCACGTCGCAGGACACCCTCGCGACCTGGCTGGAGGCGCTCGCCGAGATCGAGGGCATCACCGCCCCCACGCTGGCCACCTCCACCCTCGACGAGTCGGCGGGGACCATCGCGTTCTCCGTCGCCGCCACCGTGACCGACGACGCCCTGCTGGCCCAGCAGTGAGCGGCGAGACGACAGGAGCCCCGACGGCATGAACGTCACCCGCAACCAGGCGTGGATCGCCGGCACCGGCGTCCTCGCGGTGCTGGTCCTCGCCGCCACCTACCTGCTGCTCGTCGCGCCGCAGCGCGCCGAGGCGGCCGACCTCGCCACCGAGCGCGCCGCGGTCGCCGCCAGCAACGCGGCGCTGGAGTCCAGGACGGCGGAGCTGAAGGCGCAGTTCGCCACCCTCGACGTGCGCCGCGCCGAGCTCGCCGCGATCCGCGAGACCCTCCCCGCCGAGGCGGACGTGCCGGCGCTGCTGCGCCAGCTGGAGACCACCGCCTCGGACACCGGTGTGACCCTGACCGGCATCACGCCGAGCGCGATCGAGGCGTACACCGGCGCGCCGGCGGACGTCAGCGGCGCGAGCATCTACGACGTCCCGCTGACCCTCACGACCACCGGCACCTTCGCCGAGACCGAGCTGTTCGTGAAGGCGCTGCAGGCCGACGTGCGCCGGTTCTTCCTCATCGAGAACCTCTCGCTGTCCGCCGACGAGGCCACCGCCACCGACGGCAGCACCGCCGCGGTGAGCACCACCCTGACGGGCAAGATCTTCGTCCTGCGGACCGCGCAGGACGACGCCACGGCCACCGCGACCGCGGAGGGCACCACCACGGATGCGGAGACGGTGAGCTGATGGCCCCGCAGTTCCCCTCGTTCGGCCGGGCCGCGACGCCCGAGCCCGAGCCGACGGCCTCGCCCGAGCCCGAGCCCACCCCGCGCGACCCGCGGGTGCGGCGCTCCCTGCTCGGCGGCGCCGCGGCGATCGCGGTCCTCGGCGGTGGCGCGCTGTGCTTCGTGTGGCTGAGCACCGCCCCGGCCGGGGAGGCCGCCGCCGCCACCGCCGGTGTCCGGACCACGCCCAGCACCGTGCCGACGAGTTCGCCGAGCGCCGGGGTGGTGGTGTTCGACGCCGGCGGCCGCGACATCTTCGCCCAGACGCTGACGTCGACGGCGGCCGCCGGCACGGCGACCTCGACCGCCACCAGCAGCAGCACCAGCACGTCGACCACCTCCGACGAGGAGGCGTGGCAGGCGTTCCTCGACGGCCTCGCGGACGGCCTGGCCGCCGCCGAGGCGAGCAGCTCCGCGACCAGCGCCTCGACGGCCACGTCCACCGCCACCTCGACCCCCACGTCGACGGCCACCTCGGCGCCGGTGACCACGACGGCCACGACGCCCCCGGTCGTCCCGACCCCGTCGGTCTCCACCGCCCCGTCCTGGGAACAGGCGCACTACACCTACCTGGGCACGGACGCCGAGGACGCCACGGCGGCGAACTTCTCCGTCAAGGGCACCCCCAACGGCGACTACGAGCTGCGGGTGGCGGCGGGCACGACGCTCTACCCCGCCGCGATCACCTTCCGGGGCGACGTCGACGGCACGGCGCTCATCACCTCCGACCACGGCATCGCGCAGGGCTGGCTGGTGCCGGCGAACACGGAGGTCCCGGCCGCCGCGATGGGAACCTCCACCGGCATCGTGCGCGTCATCGGCCTCAGCCTCGACGGCAGCGCCTGGATCCAGGTGAACCGCGAGGAGGACGTGCTGGTCGCCGAGGGCGCGCAGGTGCCCGGGACCCCGCTGACCTACGAGGGTTTCACCGACCACCTCGGCCTGGCCCGGACCGAGGTCTCCTTCACCGCCGGCGGCGTCACGTACAGCGGCGCCTTCGGCCCCGGCGAGGACGCCGGCGTCGTCTACTGACGACTGCCGCGCCACCACCCCACACCTGAGGCACCCGTCGTGCCGTTCCCGCTCGCGCCGTCCACGGAGGACCCGATGCACCGACCCACCGCCCGCACCGGCCGGCGCCTGAGCGCCGCCGCGGTGCTCGCCGCCACGGCCGCCGTGACCCTCGCCGGCCCCGCGGGCGCGACCCCCGTGAGCGCACACCGCTCCTACGGCGCCGACCGCTACCTGACTGCCGTGCTCATGGAGGACAACCCGCTGGAGAAGACCCGCGCGTACGTCGTGACGGGTGAGGACTTCCCCGACGGGCTGACGGCCGCCGCGGTCGCCGGGCACCAGCAGGCGAACGTCTACCTGTCCCCGCGCGGGCAGCTCACCAAGGAGGTCCGCGAGCGCATCGGGTACGCGCAGGAGGTCGTCGTCGTCGGCGGCGAGTCAGCGCTCAGCGCCGACGTCACGACCTGGCTGCAGCAGAACACCCGCGCGCGGCTGAGCCGCATCGGCGGGGCCAACCGGTACGAGACGGCGGCGAACCTGTCCGCCGCCAGCTACGCCACCGGCGTGGCGAACGTCCTCGTCGCCACCGGCACGAACTACCCCGACGCCCTCACCGGTTCGGCGGCCGCGGCCAAGCTCGGCGTGCCGCTGCTGCTCGTCGACGGCAACGGCGTCCCCGCCGCGACCGCCGCGGAGCTGACCCGCCTGAACCCCGCGAAGATCACCGTCCTGGGCAGCGAGGGCGCCGTCCCGGCCGCCGTCGCCGAGCAGCTCGCCTCCTTCACCACCGGCGCCGTGGACCGCGTCGCCGGTCGCGACCGCTACGAGACGGCGACGGCCGTGCTGCGGGCCTTCTACGACGCGGCAACGGTGCCGCGGGCGCTCGTCGTGTCGGGCACCAGTTTCGCCGACGCCGTCTCCGTCGGCGCCAAGGCCGGCCGCGAGGGCAGCCCGCTGCTGCTCTTCCCGCGCGACTGCGTCCCGCAGTCGGTGAACCTCGCGATCGAGGAGTACGCCATCGGCAGGATCCAGGCCGTCGGCGGACCCGCGGTCCTCACCGAGGACGCCGCCAAGCGGACCTCCTGCGGCGCCGGCGACAAGACGTACCTCGACGAGCTCGGCTGGCCGGCGGGCAACGCCCGCTACGAGTCCGACCACGCGACCATCGACGGCGTCTTCTACCCGCGGTCGGCGGCCTTCGACACCGACCCGCGCAACTCCGAGTACCGCACGTGGGCGCTGGGCGGGGAGTACACCCGGTTCACGATGCTCGCCGGCATGGCGGACGGCACCACGCCGACGCTGACCAGCACCGTCGACGTGTACGCCGACGAGAAGCTCATCGCCTCCCGCCGGATCGCGGCCGGATCGTCCGCCGCGTTCGACCTGTCCGTCGCGGGCGTGCAGAACCTCAAGATCGTCACCACGTCCTCCGCGCGCACCGCGGTGCTGCCCACCGACGACTACGTCTACTTCGGCGACGCCGCCGTCAGCTGACGGCGGCCACCCCCGCCCGCGGCAGGTCCGCGAGCCGCTGCGGACCGACCTCCCCGGAGCACTGATGAGCAACCCCGGCAGGCACGCGCGACGACTCGCGCTCGCCGCCGCCGCGACCGCGGTCGCCGGGTTCCCCGCCGCGGGGGCTTCCGCCGCACCCGCGGGCGGGGCCGTCCTGGACGTCGTGCGGCAGGACTTCCAGGGCCGCTCCCTGGTCTACGCGTTCGCGACCCGGACGGTCACCGAGGTGCGCCGCTGAGCGGTCCCCGCCGAGCACGCGCCGGGCCCCGCCCGGGCAGGACCACCTGCCCGGGCGGGGCCCTCGCGCGTGGTGCGCGATGATGCCCCCCGACGAGGGGAAGGGGTGCCGGGTGCCGCACGAGGGTGAACCGCTGGAGCAGCTGGGGTTCTTGACCATCGGCTCGTTCGACCCCGCCGACCCCGGCCCCGGCCACGAGAGCACCCTGGCGGTGATCGAGCTGGGCGAGCGCCTCGGCTTCGACAGCGCCTGGCTGCGCCACCGCCACCTGCAGCCGGGCATCTCCTCGCCCGTCGCGGTGCTGGCCGCCGCCACCCAGCGCACCAGCCGCATCCGGCTCGGCACCGCCGTCACCCCGCTGGGCTGGGAGAACCCGCTGCGGCTGGCGGAGGACCTGGCCACCGTCGACGTGCTCTCCGGCGGCCGGCTCCACCCCGGTGTCAGCGTCGGCCCCCCGATGCACTTCGAGCGGGTGCGGGCCGCGCTGTACCCGGACACCGCCGACGCGGAGGACTTCAGCTACGAGCGGGTGCTGCGCCTGCTGCGCCTGCTGCGCGGTGAGCGGGCCAGCCCGTTCCGCGGCACCGAGGGCATCGAGGTGTTCTCCGACCGGGTGGAACCGCACTCACCGGGCCTGGCCTCCCGGGTCTGGTACGGCGGCGCGAGCCTGCGCTCGGCGGCGTGGGCGGGTCAGCAGGGCCTGAACCTGCTCACCTCCTCGGTGGTGCGCGCGGAGGGGTCCGAGGACTTCGCCGAGATCCAGGCCTCCCACCTGCGGGCGTTCCGGGCCGCGCACCCCGCCGGGGCCGCGGCCCGCGCCTCCCAGGGCCTCGTCGTCATCCCCACCGACAGCGCCACCCCCGCCCAGCGGGACAGGTACGCCGCCTACGTCGCCGCCCGCACCCCCCGCACCCGCAGCCCGCAGGGGCCCGGGCGGATGCTGTTCGCCCCCGACCTGCTCGGCACCGGGGAGGAGATCGCCGCGCAGCTGCACGCCCACGCCGGCTACCGCGAGGTGCGCGAGGTGGTCTTCGCCCTGCCGTTCGGCTTCGAGCACGAGGACTACGTGCAGCTGCTGACCGACATCGCCGGCCGCCTCGGCCCCGCGCTGGGCTGGCGGCCCGCCGGCGGTGTCCCGTGATCGTGCTCGTCGGGTTCATGGGCGCCGGCAAGACCACCGTGGGCCGGCTGCTCGCCGCGCACCTGGCGCTGCCCTTCACCGACACCGACCACGTCGTGGAGGAGCGCACCGGCCGCGCCATCCGGGAGGTGTTCGCCACCGACGGGGAGGAGGCCTTCCGCGACCTGGAGCAGCAGGCGGTGGCCGACGTGCTCGCCGGGCCCGAGGCCGTCGTCGCCCTCGGCGGCGGGGCCTGCGGGCGCGCCGCCACCCGCGCCGCCCTCGCCGCGCACACCCCCGTGCACCTGCGCACCTCCCTGGCCGCGGCGCTGCACCGGCTGCAGGGCGACGCGCTGCGGCCGGTGCTGCAGCGACCGGACCTGCCGGCGCTGCACGCCGAGCGGGCGCGGGTCTTCGACGCGCTCGCCGCCGTGGCCGTCGACGTCGACGGGCGCACCCCCGAGG
>NZ_BAABIL010000090.1:0-2168 GCF_039542765.1 Kineococcus glutinatus | reverse complement strand
CGGCCCCGGCTGACGACGAGCGCGACCGGGGCGTCGCGGCGCAGGCGGGTGTCCGGCGCGGGGTCGGCGGAGACCACCTCACCGGCCGGCACGTCCTCGGACCACTCCTCGCGGACCTCGCCCACGGCGAGGTTCGCCTCGGCGAGCGCCTTCTCGGCGTCCTCGCGGGTCATCCGCACCAGGGCCGGAACGGCGAAGAGCTCCGGGCCGCGGGAGACGACGAGGGTCACCGTCCCGGACTTGCGGACGTCCTCGCCCTCCCGCGGCCGCGTCGAGATCACCTGGCCCTCGGGCACGGTCTCGTCGTAGGCCCGCTCGGTGCGCACCTCGAGGCCGGCGGCGCCCAGCGCGGTGCGGGCGTCCGCCTCGCTGCGGCCCACGAGGGGGCGCGGGGTGTCGGTGTAGGCCCCCGGGCCCGCCCGGTAGAACCACACCACCCCGGCGGCCAGCGCGAGGGCCAGCACCAGCGCGACCATCGCGACGAGCCAGCCGCGCCGGGTCCGCCCGCCGGGGCCGTAGCCGATGTCGGCCGGGTCGATCCCCTCCGCCAGGGCCGCCCCGGCCGCGGCGGGTGGGACGGGCCCGGCGGGGGCGCCGTCCGCGGCCAGCGGGATGCGCACCGTCGAGCCCGTCCCGACCGACCCCGGGGCCGCCCGCGCCCGCAGCGCGAGGTCGGCGGGGCCCAGCGCGGCGCGGACCCCGCGGACCTCCACGAGGAACTCCCCGGCGTCGGCGGGGCGGTCGGCGGGGTCCTTGGCGGTGGCGTGCCGGACGAGGCCGTCGATCGGGGCGGGCAGCCCGGGGACCAGGGCCGAGGGCGCCGGCACCTCGTCGTAGAGGTGCCGGTAGGCGAGGTTGGCCGGGGTGTCGCCGGTGAACGGTGGTTGCCCGGTGAGCATCTCGAAGAGCAGCACCCCGGTGGCGTAGACGTCGCTGCGGGCGTCGGCGATGCCCCGCATCCGTTCCGGGGCCAGGTACTCGGCGGTGCCCAGCAGGTCGGTGGACCCGCTGGCGGTCGTCGCGGCCGCGGCGGAGCGGGCCAGGCCGAAGTCGGCGACCTTGATCCGGCCGTGGTCGTCGACGAGGACGTTGGCCGGTTTCACGTCGCGGTGCACGATGCCCTTGCGGTGGGCCTCCGCGAGCGCGTCGAGCACGTCCTCCAGCGCGGCCAGCGCCTCGCCCGGGGTGAGCAGGCCCTGCTCGCTGATGGCGTCGCGCAGCGTGCGGCCCGGCACCAGCTCCATGACGAGGTAGGCGACCTCCCCGTCGGTGCCCTGGTCCAGGACGCTCACCACGTGCGGGTTCGCCAGCCGCGCCGCGGCCTTGGCCTCGCGCACGAAGCGCTGCCGGGCGTCCGCATCGTGCGCGAGGTCGCTGCGCAGCACCTTGAGGGCCACCTCGCGCTCCAGGCGCTCGTCCTCGGCCCGGTAGACGACGCCCATGCCGCCGCGGCCGATCCGCCCGAGCACCCGGTAGCGGGAGTCGATGCGGCGGCCGACGAGCGGGTCGGACAGGGTCGCGTCCATCCGGGGCAGTCTAGGCAGCCCGGCGTCGCCCGCCCGGCAACGCCGTGCCGGGCGGGGCGCCGCGGTGTGCGACGGGCCCGTCAGGAGAAGCGGGCCCGCAGGGTCTGGACGTTGGCGACGTAGCGGCGGGTGTCGTCGTACATGCCGCGGGCCAGCACCGAGGCGTTGCCCTGGTAGTACGAGGCGATCGCGATGTCCTCGGGGTTGTTGCGCGTGAGCTGGCGCAGGATCGCCACCCCGGCGGTGGCGTTGTCCTCGGCGTCGAAGAGGTCGAGGTGGCGGCCCACGAGCTGCGAGGCCCACTCCCCGGAGGTCGGGATGACCTGCATGGCGCCGATCGCGTTGGCGTGGGAGACCGCGCGCATGTTGAAGCCGGACTCCTGGTAGGCCACCGCCAGCGCCAGCGCCGGGTCCAGGCCCTGCCGCAGCGCCTCCCGGCGGACGATGTCCTGCATCGCGCCGCGGTCGGGCACGGGCTGGTCGGCCAGGTGCGCGCGGTTGGCGGCGGCCGCCTCGAGCACCGAACCGGCCTTGACCGGTGCCGGGGAGGCGGGCTTGGCCCCGGCCCGGCGGGCGGTCGCCCCGGGCAGGGTGAGGACCTGGCCCTCGCGGATGAAGCCGCGCGCGTCGAGGCCGTTGAGC
>NZ_BAABIL010000089.1:0-1996 GCF_039542765.1 Kineococcus glutinatus | reverse complement strand
GTGCACGCCGACGACCAGCCGGGACAGGGCCATCGCCGGTGCCAGCGGCAGCACGGCGCCGGTGCCGACGAGGCGCCCGAAGGCGATGACCGCGGCGGTCGTGGAGGTGGCGTGCGAGGAGGGCAGGCTCCAGCGGCTGGGGGTGCCGGCGTGCACGAGCAGGTCGGCGTGCTGCGGGCGCACCCGGCGGGTGAAGCGCTTGAGGACGACGCTGGCGCCGTGCGCGGCGACCACCGCGGCGGTGGCCTCCACCCACTCCCGCCGCCGGGCCCGGTCGGCCAGGGCCCCGGCGGTGCCGGCGGCGATCCACACCGCGGCGTGCTCGCCGGCGTGGCTCATGAGCTGGGCGGCGCGCACGACGCCGGGGGTGCGCAGCCGCCGCTGCACGGCGAGCAGCAGCCGCAGGTCGGCACCGGTCGGCGGTGCCTGCGCCGGCAGGTCCGGCGGCAGCGCCTCGTGGTCCGTGGTGGGCGTGGCGCTCACGTCCGCTCGTCCTCCCCACCCCGCCGCGCGGGGTCCGTCCGTGGTGCTGGTGGTGGTCGTGCTGGTGGTCGTGCCGGTGGTGCGGGTCCGCCCGCCGCTCACCGCAGGCGGGCCACGGCCGCGTGCACGTCCTCGTCGGCCACCACCCGGCCGTGCTCGAGCACGACCCCCCGCGAGCAGAGCTGGGAGACCATGTCGAGGTCGTGGCTGACGATGACGAGGGTGCGCCCCTCGTCGCGCAGCTCGCGGATGCGGGCCAGGCACTTGGCCTGGAAGGGCGCGTCCCCCACGGCGAGGATCTCGTCGATGAGGAAGATCTCCGGGTCGGTGTGCACCGCGACGGCGAAGGCCAGGCGCAGGAACATGCCCGAGGAGTAGAACTTCACCTCGGTGTCGATGAAGCGCTCGATCTCGGAGAAGGCGACGATCTGGTCGAAGCGGGCGGCGATGGTGGCCTCGTCCATCCCGAGGATCGCGCCGTTGAGGTAGACGTTCTCCCGGCCGGTGAGGTCGGGGTGGAAGCCCGCCCCCACCTCGATGAGCCCGGCGATGCGGCCGCGGACGAGCACCTGCCCGGAGTCCGGGCTCATGACGCCGGAGATGAGCTTGAGCAGCGTGGACTTGCCCGAGCCGTTGAGCCCGAGCAGCGCCACCGCCTCCCCCTGCGCGACCTCGAAGCCGACGTCGTCGAGGGCGAGGAAGGAGTTGCCGAGGTCCTTGCCGCGGAAGGCGGCCACGGCGAGGTTCTTCAGCCGGTGGTCGTGGCGCAGCGTGAAGCGCTTGGAGACCTGCTGCACGGCGATCGTCGTGCGGGTGGTGGTCGTGCTCATCCCTGCTCCCCTCCCCTCACAGCTCCTGCGCGAAGCGGCCCTCGAGCCGCCGGAAGGTGAACTGCCCCAGCGCGAGCACCGCGAGCGAGACGGCCAGCGCCAGCAGCCCCGTCCACAGCAGGTGCGGCGGCAGCGGGGCCGTCCGCGGTGTCGCGCCGTACCAGAAGCCGTAGTGGAACAGCTCCACCGCCGCCGTCACCGGGTTGAGCTGGTAGAGCTGGAACAGCCAGCCGGGCACCGCGTCGCGGACCATCGTCCAGACGTAGAGGACCGGCGAGGCCCACGTGACGACGAGCAGCATGAGGTCGACGATGTTCTCGAAGTCGCGGTACAGGACGTTGATGGCCCCGAACAGCAGCCCGAGGCCGACGGAGAACACGACGACGACGACGAAGCCGAGCAGGCCGCCGGCGAGCTGGCCGGCGGTGGGCCGCCAGCCCGCCACGAGGGTGCCGACGAGCAGGATGAGGAACTGCGGCAGGAAGTGCACCGCCGCCACGAAGGCGGAGGAGACCGGGAACAGCTCCCGCGGCAGGTAGATCTTCTTCACCAGCGGTGCGTTCTGCACCACCGCCCGCGTGGCGTTGCCGAACGTCTCCGAGAAGTAGTTGATGACGACGATCCCGGAGAACAGGTAGACGGCGTAGTCGTCGATGGAGCCGTTGAGGTCCAGGAAGTAGCCC
>NZ_BAABIL010000088.1:0-4071 GCF_039542765.1 Kineococcus glutinatus | reverse complement strand
AGGTCGCCGCCACCCTGCCCCGCACCGCCCGCGGCCCGCGCACCCTGCCCGCGGCCGCTGTCGACGTGGCCGCCGCGCGGCTGGGGGAGGTGGGCGCCCAGCTCGTCGAGGAGGTGCTGCCCGGGCTGGGCGCACTGCCGGCGCCGGAGCGCGCCCGGCTGCTGGAGGTGGCGGCCGCCTACGTCGCCACCGGCAGCGTGGGCGGGGCCGCCGCCGCCTCCTACTGCCACCGCAACACCGTCCTCAACCGGTTGCGCCGGCTGCAGGAGGTCACCGGCCTCGACCTCGCCGTGCCCGCGCAGGGCGCGGCGCTGCTGCTGGCGCTGGCGGTGCGGCGGGCCGGGGCCGAGGAGCGGGGCGGGGCCGACGGGCACGGCATCCCGGCCGGGCTGGGACGATGGCCGTCGTGAGCGCGCCCGCAGACCCCGGCACCCCGCCCGGTGCCCACCCCGCCGTCGACCCGGCGGACGTCCGGATCCCCGCCGACCTGCTGCCCGCCGACGGCCGCTTCGGCTCCGGCCCCAGCAAGGTCCGCCCCGAGCAGGTCGATGCGCTGGCCCGGGCGGGACGCACCCTGCTCGGCACCTCCCACCGCCAGCGCCCCGTCAAGGACGTCGTGCGCCGGGTGCGGGAGGGGCTGGCCGCGCTGTTCGCGCTGCCCGAGGGCTACGAGGTGGTGCTCGGCAACGGCGGCAGCACCGCCTTCTGGGACGCCGCCACCTGCGGCCTGGTGCGCCGGCGCAGCCAGCACCTGGTGCTGGGGGAGTTCTCCGCGAAGTTCGCCCAGGCCGCGGCCGCCGCCCCGTTCCTCGCCGGGCCCGCCGTCGTGCGCGGCGAGCCGGGCACCCTGCCCGCCCTGGGCCCGGTCGCCGACGACGTCGACGTGGTGGCCTGGCCGCACAACGAGACCTCCACCGGCGTCATGGCCCCGGTGCGCCGGCCCGGCGGCGTCCCGCCCGCCGCCGACGGCGGCCCCCTCGTCCTCGTCGACGCCACCTCCGGCGCCGGCGGGCTGCCCGTCGACGTCGCCCAGACCGACGCCTACTACTTCGCGCCGCAGAAGTCGTTCGCCGCCGACGGCGGGCTGTGGCTGGCGCTGCTGTCCCCGGCCGCGGTGGAGCGCGCCGCCGAGCTGGCCGCGACGGGGCGCTGGATCCCGCCGTCGCTGAGCCTGGCGACCGCGCTGGCCAACTCCCGCCAGGACCAGACGTACAACACCCCGGCGGTGGCGACCCTCGTGCTGCTCGCCGAGCAGGTCGAGTGGTTGCTGGCGCAGGGCGGCCTGGACTGGGCGGTGCGCCGGACGGCGGACTCCGCCGCCAGGCTGTACTCCTGGGCCGAGGAGCGCGAGTGGGCCACCCCCTTCGTGGCCGACCCCGCCGCCCGCAGCGCCGTCGTGGGCACGGTGGACCTCGACGCCTCGGTGGACGCGCAGGCCGTCAGGGCGGTGCTGCGGGCCCACGGCGTCGTCGACGTCGACCCCTACCGCAGCCTGGGGCGCAACCAGCTGCGGGTGGGCATGTTCCCGGCCGTCGACCCCGAGGACGTCACCGCGCTGACCCGCTGCGTGGACCTCGTCGTGGAGCGGCTGCGGGCCCGGTAGCGGGCCCGCCGGGGGCGTCGCCGGCCCCCGGCGGGTCCGCTTCGGCAAGGCTTCCCTTCCTTTCGGCGGGAAATCTTAGGAATGCCTCACCAATGGTCAGGAATGCCTTACCGAAACGATGGCGGGATTCTTTCGGGAAATGCCCCGAAAGGCTGCGCAGAACTGGCGCGACGGCTTTGCGGGCGGATATCGTCGAGAGCGGACGGCGCACCGCACCACGCGCCTCGTCCCCTTGGGGGACACCCGATCCGTCGCACCGACCAGAACGAGGAGGGCCTGTCGTGGCCACCGTGAACCTGGACCTCGCACCCGTCCACAGCTGCGCCGCCACCGGCTGCGCGTTCAACGAGAACGTGAACTGCCACGCCCCGGCGATCACCGTGGGCGACCACGGCCAGAACCACTGCGGCACCTTCCTCGGGCTGCCCACCAAGGCCCGCAAGGACAAGCCGACCGGTCTCGTCGGCGCCTGCCAGCTCGCCGACTGCGTGCACAACTCCGAGCTCACCTGCACCGCGGACTCCATCGAGGTCGCCGCCGAGGGCGTCGGCGGGTCCTGCGGGACCCCCGGCGCCCTCGCGCGCGATCGGGCCCTAGCCGCCGGTGAGGACGGCGTCCACCTCCGCGCGCAGCATCCGCGCCAGCGCCGGCTCCACGCCCCACGCGGCCGTCAGCCCCCGGTACTCCGCCACCAGCTCCGGGGTCGGCGCCGCACCGGTGCGCACCGCCCGCAGCAGCGCGTTGCGCGGCGTGTGCCGGGAGTCCACGAACTCCACGACGTCCGTGCGGTAGCCCAGCAGCCGCAGCAGCAGCGCCCGCAGGGCGTCGGTGAGGACGTCCGCGAAGCGCTCCCGCAGGATCGGGTGGCGCACCAGCGGCGGCGCGGGGGAGGCCGTCGCCGCCTGCAGCTGCCGCTGCACGTCGTGGTGGCAGCACGGCGCGGCCAGCACCACCGGCGTCCCCCACCGCACCGCCCGGGCCAGCGCCTCGTCCGTGGCGGTGTCGCAGGCGTGCAGCGCCAGCACGACGTCCGGGGCGGCGTCCCCGAAGGGCGCGGCGGAGGCGATGGTGCCCGTCGCGAAGTCCAGCCCCGGCAGCTGCGCCTGCACCGCCAGGGCCCGGCTGCGCGCCACGACGTCGTCGCGCACGTCCACCCCCACGGTGCGCAGCGCCGTGCCCGCCTCGCCGGCCCGCCCGCCCAGCCAGCGGTGCGCGGCGAACGTCAGGTACGCGTTGCCGCAGCCCAGGTCCGTCATCCGCACCTCGCGGCCGCCGTCCTGCGCCGCGTCCGCCAGCAGCCGGTCGGCCAGCGGCGCCAGCAGCCGCACGAACGCGTCGACCTGGCGCCGCTTGTCCGCCCCCGCCCCCAGCGCCGTGAACAGCGGGTCGGCGGGGTCGACGAGGCGCTGCTTGCTGCGGTCGTGCGCCGCCGGGCCGGCCTGCACGTCCCGCTTCGACGTCGCCGCCCGGTGCAGCTGCGCCTCCCCGCGCTTGGTGACCCGCAGCTGCACCACCTCCGCGGCCGTCTCCACGTGCCAGTTGCCGAAGGGCACGGCCAGCAGCTCCTCCACAAGGCGCTCGGCGTCGGGCCCCAGCGCGGCGTTGCGGGTGCTGACCCGCGGCCCGCTGCGGGCGACGGCCTGCAGGTGGGGGCCGCCGCGCAGGGCGACCGGCCGCAGCTCCACCCGCTCGTGGGCGGGGGGCTCCTGCCCGCGCCGGCGCCCGGCGGCCACGGCCCGCACCAGGTGCTCGCCGTCCAGCAGCAGGGGGCGCAGCTCCTCCAGGGCGGTGGTCAGCGGGTGCGGCACGGGTCCATCCTCCCAGGGCCGCGGGTGGTGACCCGCCCGCTGGCCCGACCGGCGCCCGCCCGGCGGTCTACCGTCGGGTGCGGGGGAGCGAGGAGGTGGCGGTGACCGGGCGAGCACCCGCCGCGGGCGCGGCGCCGGGAGGTGCCCGCGAGGAGGAGCCGGTGCGGCTGCTGCCCGGCCTGTCCGCGGTGCGGGTGCGCGCCGCGGGGCGGGAGGTGGCCGCCGGGGTGCGCGCCGAGCACGTCGTCTACGTCAACACCGGCCCGCCCTACCGGCTGCTGGAGACCCTCGACGGCACGACCCGCGCCACCCGCGGCACACCCGGGGACGTCGCGGTCGTCCCCGCCGGCCTGGAGCTCACCGCCCGCTCCGCCGACGGCTCCCCGCAGGAGCTGCGCCCGCTGGCGCTGCTGCTCGCACCCGCCCTGCTGGAGGAGGTCCTGGCCGCCGCCGGCGTGCCGGCCGCGCGCCGGGCGCTCGTGCCCGCCGTGGGCGTGCGCTCCCCGGAGGTCGCCCAGCTGGGGCAGCTGCTGGCCGCTGCGCTGCCCGACCGCTCCGGCATCGGCGCGCTGGCGGCGCAGTCCCTCGGGCACGCCCTGGCGGTGGCCGTCGCCCGCGCCCACACCGGCGCGCGCGAGCCGGTGCCCGCCCGGCCGCGCG
>NZ_BAABIL010000087.1:0-5081 GCF_039542765.1 Kineococcus glutinatus | reverse complement strand
AGGACCTGGGCCGCGGAGCCGGCGAGCATGGTCATCGACGAGCCCACGGGCACGGTGTCGCGCAGCCCGTGCAGCCGCTCGGCGGCGGCGATGCAGATGCGGTGCTCGCCGTTGCGCCGGTAGAGCTGCGCGCTCTCGCCCGTGCCGTCGCGCAGCTGGGTCAGCACGGGCCCGGCCGCGGCGACGAGGCGGTCCTCGCCGGCGGCGGCGGCCAGCTCGGCGTGCCGGGCGCCGAGGACGAAGCGGCCCCGCAGGTCGCGCGCGACGAGCCGGTGGTGCTCCAGGGCGACGGCGAGGCGGTGGGCGGTGGGGCGCGCCAGGCCGGTCGCGGCCACCAGCTGCGCGAGGGTCGCGGGACCGGCCTCCAGGGCGGTGAGCACCACGACGGCCTTGTCGAGCACGCCGACTCCGCTAGACTTGTCCACGTAGCGATACTGGCGTCTCAGTTTCTGAGATGCAAGGCCGAGGGGCGGGTATCCGGCGGAACGCCGGACCGGCACGACGCAGTGGGAGGAAGCGATGGGTCGCACGCTGGCCGAGAAGGTGTGGGACGCGCACGTCGTCCGCCGCGGGGAGGGCGCCGAGCCGGACCTGCTCTACATCGACCTGCACCTGCTCCACGAGGTCACCAGCCCCCAGGCCTTCGAGGGCCTGCGCCTGGCCGGTCGCGGCATCCGCCGCCTCGACCTGACCATCGCGACGGAGGACCACAACACCCCGACGCTGGACATCGACAAGCCGATCGCCGACCGCACCTCGCGGGTGCAGATCGAGACGCTGCGGCGCAACTGCGCCGAGTTCGGCGTGCGCATCCACTCCCTGGGCGACGCCGAGCAGGGCATCGTCCACGTCGTCGGGCCGCAGCTCGGCCTCACCCAGCCCGGGACGACCGTGGTGTGCGGTGACTCGCACACCTCCACCCACGGCGCGTTCGGGGCGCTGGCGTTCGGCATCGGCACCAGCGAGGTCGAGCACGTCATGGCCACCCAGACGCTGCCGCTGAAGCCGTTCAAGACGATGGCGATCACCGTCAACGGCAGGCTGAAGCCGGGCACCACGGCCAAGGACGTCATCCTCGCCGTCATCGCCCGCATCGGCACCGGCGGCGGGCAGGGCTACGTCCTGGAGTACCGCGGCGAGGCGATCCGCGCCCTCTCCATGGAGGGCCGCATGACGATCTGCAACATGTCCATCGAGGCGGGTGCGCGCGCCGGGATGATCGCCCCGGACGACACCACGTTCGAGTACCTGAGGGGCCGCCCGCACGCCCCGCAGGGCGCGGACTGGGACGCCGCCGTGGCCGAGTGGCGCACCCTCGCCACCGACCCCGACGCCGAGTTCGACACCGAGGTCGTGCTGCAGGGCGAGGAGATCGAGCCGTTCGTCACGTGGGGCACCAACCCCGGCCAGGGCGTCCCGCTGTCCGCCAGCGTGCCCGCGCCCGCCGGGATCGCCGACGCCGGGGCCCGCTCCGCCGCCGAGCGCGCCCTGGCCTACATGGGCCTGGAACCCGGCACGCCGATGCGCGACATCGCCGTCGACACCGTCTTCCTCGGTTCCTGCACCAACGGGCGCATCGAGGACCTGCGCGCGGCGGCCGACGTCGTCCGCGGCCGCCGCAAGGCCGAGGGCGTCCGCGTCCTCGTCGTCCCCGGCTCCGCCCGGGTCCGCCTGCAGGCCGAGGCCGAGGGCCTGGACCGGGTCTTCGCCGACTTCGGCGCGGAGTGGCGCTTCGCGGGCTGCTCGATGTGCCTGGGCATGAACCCCGACCAGCTCGCGCCCGGCGAGCGCGCCGCCTCCACCTCCAACCGCAACTTCGAGGGCCGGCAGGGCAAGGGCGGGCGCACCCACCTGGTGTCCCCGCTGGTGGCCGCGGCGACGGCGGTGCGCGGCACGCTCTCCTCCCCCGCGGACCTGCCGCCGCTCGGCGCGGAGCAGGCCGCCGCCCCCGTCCCGCAGCCCGTGGCCTGACCCGACCCGTCCCAGGAGCCGTCCGTGGAGAAGTTCACCGTCCACCGCGGTGTGGGCGTCCCGCTGCGCCGCAGCGACGTCGACACCGACCAGATCATCCCCGCCGTCTACCTCAAGCGGGTCTCCCGCACCGGCTTCGAGGACGCCCTCTTCGCCGCGTGGCGCGGCGATGCGGACTTCGTCCTCAACCAGGAGGCGTACCGCAACGGCTCGGTCCTCGTGGCCGGCAACGACTTCGGCACCGGTTCCTCCCGCGAGCACGCGGTGTGGGCGCTGAAGGACTACGGCTTCCGGGTGGTGCTCGCCCCCCGGTTCGCCGACATCTTCCGCGGCAACTCCGGCAAGCAGGGCCTGCTGACCGGTGTGGTGGCGCAGGAGGACGTCGAGAAGCTCTGGGCCGCGCTGGAGGCGCAGCCCGGCGTGGAGGTGACCGTCGACCTCGTCGAGCGCACCGCGAGCGTCGGCGACCTCGTCGTGTCCTTCGAGATCGACGACTACGTCCGCTGGCGCCTCATGGAGGGCCTCGACGACATCGGCCTGACCCTGCGCCACGAGGCCGACGTCACGGCCTTCGAGCAGCGCCGGCCCTCCTTCAAGCCGACCACGCTGCCCGCGCGGACCTGAGCCGCCGCGGGCGGCTCCCGCGCGCGACCTCCTCTCCCCGGACCCCCGGGCGGCCCGCCGCCCGGGGGTCCGTCGCGCGCGCGACCCGTCGCGGTGCCGCGCGCAACCCGTTGCGGTGCAACGCGTCCCCGGCGGGCGACGCGCCCGGGCCGGTGGTGGTCCCCGCGCCCGCCGCGCCGGCCGCGCGCGGCCGCGCTGGGTCACTCCGACTGCGGCGCAACGACTCCCGCGAAACGATGCGGTGGACGCCGGTGATCGCGCGACGTACGGTTGCCCCACGTCCGGGTCCGCTCGGGCCGGTCGGGAGCAGTTCGCGACCCAGAGCAGTCCGCGACGAGGAGGACACCGTGAACAAGGCCCAGCTGGTCGAGGCGCTCGAGGAGCGCCTGGGTGGCCGCAAGGCCGCCACCGACGCCGTCGAGGCGATCGTCGAGACGATCACGTTGACCGTCGCCCGCGGTGACAAGGTCGCCATCTCCGGCTTCGGCACGTTCGAGAAGCAGGCGCGCAACGCCCGCACGGGGCGCAACCCGCGCACCGGCGAGGCCGTGAAGATCAAGAAGACGTCCGTGCCGCGGTTCCGCCCCGGCACGGCGTTCAAGGAGGTCGTCTCCGACGCCAAGGCGCTGCGCGCCCTGCAGGCGAGCCTGAAGGAGCGCGGCGGCGCGGGTGCGACGACCGCGCGCAGCCGCACCGCCGCCGCGGCGGAGGCGCCCGCCAGGACCGCCGCCTCCCGCCAGAGCACCGGCCGCACGAGCGCCGCCACGACCGCCGCCGCGGCCAGCGCCGCGGCCACCAAGGCGGCCCCGGCCAAGGCCACCACGAGGGCCGCCGCGACCAAGGCGGCGCCCGCCAAGGCCGCAGCGACGAAGGCCGCAGCGACGAAGGCCGCAGCGACGAAGGCCGCCGCGACGAAGACCGCGGCGACGAAGACCGCGGCGACGAAGACCGCGGCGACGAGGACCGCAGCGGCCGAGGCGCCCGCGGCCAAGGCCGCCACCAGGGCCGCGGCCACCAAGGCGGCCCCGGCCAAGGCCACCACGAGGGCCGCCGCGACCAAGACCTCCACCGCGACGGCGGGCACCGCTCGTCGCGCGGCGAAGAAATCCTGAAGTACCGTTCCCGCCGGACCGTGCGGTCCGGCCCCCGCTGCACAGCCGCGCGCTCGACACGCCGAGCGCGCGGCTGCCGCGGGGAGGGTGGGAACGGGAAGAGGATGTGGACATGGCAGACGTGCTGACGGTGCGCGGCGGGATCCCCCTGCGGGGGTCGCTGCAGGTGCGGGGGGCGAAGAACTTCGTCTCCAAGGCGATGGTCGCCGCGCTGCTCGGCGAGGAGCCCAGCCGCCTCAGCAACGTGCCCGACATCCGCGACGTGGCGGTCGTCACCCGCCTCATGGAGCTGCACGGCGTCTCCGTCACGAACGACGGCAACGGCGAGCTGCTCCTGGACCCCAGCAACGTCGAGAGCGCCCGGATGGCGGACATCGACGCCCACGCCGGCGCCAGCCGCATCCCGATCCTGCTGTGCGGCCCCCTGGTGCACCGCCTGGGCGAGGCGTTCATCCCCGACCTCGGCGGCTGCCGCATCGGCGACCGGCCCATCAACTACCACCTCGACGTGCTGCGGGCCTTCGGCGCCGTCGTGGAGAAGCAGCCCCTCGGCATCCGCCTCACCGCCCCCGAGGGCCTGCGCGGCACCCACGTCGAGCTGCCCTACCCCAGCGTCGGCGCCACCGAGCAGGTCCTGCTCACCGCGGTGCGCGCCAAGGGCGTCACGGAGCTGCGCAACGCCGCGATCGAGCCCGAGATCATGGACCTGATCGCGGTGCTGCAGAAGATGGGCGCCGTCATCAGCGTCGACACCGACCGCGTCATCCGCATCGAGGGCGTCGACCGGCTCACCGGGTTCAAGCACCGCGCCCTGTCCGACCGCATCGAGGCCGCCTCCTGGGCCTGCGCCGCCCTGGCCACCCACGGCGACATCTACGTCGAGGGCGCCAGCCAGCCCGAGATGATGACGTTCCTCAACGTGTTCCGGAAGGTCGGCGGCGCCTTCGACATCGACGAGAACGGCATCCGCTTCTGGCACCCCGGCGGCGACTTGAACTCCATCGTCCTGGAGACCGACGTCCACCCGGGCTTCATGACCGACTGGCAGCAGCCGCTGGTGGTGGCCCTCACGCAGGCCAGCGGGCTGTCCATCGTCCACGAGACGGTGTACGAGAACCGGTTCGGGTTCACCGACGCCCTGCGCGAGATGGGCGCCGTCATCCAGGTCTACGAGGAGTGCCTCGGCGGGCGGCCGTGCCGCTTCGGGGCGCGCAACTTCCGCCACTCCGCCGTCATCTCCGGCCCCGCCAAGCTGCGCGGCGCCGACATCGCCGTGCCGGACCTGCGCGGGGGGTTCAGCCACCTCATCGCCGCCCTGGCCGCGGAGGGCACCTCCCGCGTCTACGGCATCGACCTCATCGACCGCGGCTACGA
>NZ_BAABIL010000086.1:0-938 GCF_039542765.1 Kineococcus glutinatus | reverse complement strand
CACAACCCCTGGGTGGACGGGCGCCTGGCCCGGGTGCGGTTCTACGCCTCCGCGCCGCTCGTCACCCCCGAGGGGTACGCCCTGGGCAGCCTCTGCGTCTTCGACACCGTCCCCGGCACGCTGAGCGCCGAGCGGGCCGCGGTGCTGCAGGACCTGGCGTCCGTCCTCGTGGCGCTCTTCGAGCGCCGCCGCCAGGCGCGCCTCGCCGAGCGCTTCGCCGCCGAGGCCGAGGAGCAGCGGATGCTGGTGGAGCTGACGATGGCGGAGGCCGAGGCCCGCTGGGAGCTCAGCGAGGTGGTCGCCGAGACCGTCGACGTCGGGCTGGTGATCTGCGACCCGGACGGGCGGCTGGTGAGCTTCAACCGCGCGGCGCGCGCCTGGCACGGCCTCGACGCCGACACCGACCTCGCCCCGGCCGAGCACGCCCGGACGTACGCGCTGCTCGCCGCCGACGGGACGACCCCGCTGGCGCCGGCGGACGTGCCGCTGCACCGCGTGCTGCGGGAGGGTGCGGTGGAGGGCGTGGAGATGGTCATCGCCCCGCCGGGCAGGCCGGCCGTGCGGGTGGTCTGCTCCGGCCGTGCGCTGCGCCGCCGCGACGGCAGCCCGCTCGGTGCCGTGATGGCCATGACGGACGTGACGGCGTCCCGCCTGCGCGAGGCGGCCCTGACCACCGCGCACGCGGAGCTGCACGAGCAGGTCGCCCGCGTGAAGGCGCTGGCCGGTGCCTCGCGCCGGGTGGCCGCCGCGGAGAACCCCCGTGCGGTCATCTGCCGCACGGTGTGCGAGCTGACCGGCGCCGACGGGGCCTACCTGCTGCAGCCCGACGGGCGCGGCGGCCTGGTCTCCACCGCCCTGGTGGGTTCCCTCGACGTGCCCGTCCGCTTCGACCTCGAGGTCGACATGTCGATGGCGATCACCTCGTTCACGGACCGCAC
>NZ_BAABIL010000085.1:0-20735 GCF_039542765.1 Kineococcus glutinatus | reverse complement strand
GGGGGGACCCGCTGCTGCCGGTGCCGGCCCGCACCCGGGTGCGGGTGGCCGTGCACGCCCCCGGCGCCGGGGACGTGCCGGGGTTCGTGCCCGCCGCGGAAGCGCCCGGCTGGCGGGCGCTCGTCGCGGACCCCTCCCCGCTGCTGGGGCTGCCCGCCGCCGCGCCCGCCCACCACGACGAGGACCTGCTGGCGCGCCGGGACGCCGCCTTCGCCCCCCTGCAGGAGCACTACTACGAGGACCCGCCGCGCATCGAGCGCGGCTGGCGCGAGCACCTGGTCACCACCGACGGGCGCGCCCTGCTCGACGCGGTGAACAACGTCGCGGCCCTGGGCCACGGCCACCCCGGCGTCGCGGACGCGGTGGCGCGGCAGCTGCGGCGGCTCAACACGAACTCCCGCTTCCACTACGGAGCGGTCGTGGAGTTCTCCGAGCGGCTGGCCGCCCTGCTGCCCGAGCCGCTGGACACCGTGTTCCTCGTGAACTCCGGGTCCGAGGCGGGCGACCTGGCGCTGCGCATCGCGTGGGCCACCACGGGGCGCACCGACGTGCTGGCGGTGGCGGAGGCGTACCACGGCTGGACGCACGCCACCGACGCCGTGTCCACGTCGCTGGCCGACAACCCCGGCGCGCTGGGCAGCCGGCCCGGGTGGGTGCGGGTGCTGGACAGCCCCAACCCCTACCGGGGCCGGCACCGCGGCGCGGACGCCTCCCGGTACGCCGCGGAGGCGGTGGCGCGCATCGACGAGCTCGCCGCCGCCGGGCACCCGCCGGCGGCGTTCATCGCCGAGGCCGTCTACGGCAACGCCGGTGGCGTCCTGCTGCCCGACGGCTACCTCGCGGCCGTCTACGCGGCGGTGCGCCGCCACGGCGGGCTGGCGATCGCCGACGAGGTGCAGGTCGGCTACGGCCGCCTCGGGGAGTGGTTCTGGGGGTTCGAGCAGCAGGGCGTCGTGCCCGACGTCGTCACCGTGGCCAAGGCGATGGGCAACGGCCACCCGCTGGGGGCGGTGGTCACGAGCCGCCGCATCGCCGAGGCCTACCGCAACCAGGGCTACTTCTTCTCCTCCGCCGGCGGCAGCCCCGTCTCCAGCGTCGTCGGCCTCGCCGTGCTCGACGCGATGCGCGCCGAGGGCCTGCAGGACAACGCCCGCACCGTCGGGGAGCACCTGCGCGCCCGGCTGGAGGATCTGGCGCGGCGGCACGCGCTGATCGGCGCGGTGCACGGGCGCGGCCTCTACCTCGGGGTGGAGTTCGTGCGCGACCGGCGGACGCTGGAGCCGGCGGCGGAGGAGACCGCCGCGATCTGCCGGCGGATGCTGGAGCTCGGGGTCGTGATCCAGCCGACCAGCGAGCGGCTCAACGTCCTCAAGCTCAAGCCGCCGATGGTCACGAGCCGGGAGTCGGCGGACTTCTTCGCCGACTGCCTCGACCGGGTGCTCACGACGGGCTGGTGAGCGCGCCGGGGCCGGCCCCGGTCCCCGTCCGGCGCAACCTGCCGGCCACCACCTCCAGCAGGCACCCCGTCCGCCCGATGCCCACCGTGCGTCGAAGAGCGGCGCGGGACCGACGGAGGGTGGTGCCGGGTGGACCGGACGGATGACGGGCGGCTGCGGCCGGCGACGCGCGCCGAACGCGCCGCGACGGTGCTGGCGCTGCTGCCGGTGGTCGCCTTCGTCGCGACCACCGTGCCCGGCGTGCGCCCGCAGCCCGGCTACGAGTTCCTGCTGGACGGCGTGCTCAACAACCTCGCCTACCTCGCGGCGCCGGTGCTCTGCTGGCTGCGGTTGCGCCGCACCCCGAAGCCCTCGCGCGCCGGCCGCCTGCTGCTGGCCGCCCTCGCCGCCTACGGCCTCGGCAACCCGTTCTGGACGGCCTTCGTGCGCCCGCTGGCCGACCAGCCGTTCCCGTCGGGCGCCGACGCGTTCTTCCTCGCGTTCTACCCGCTGCTGTTCGCCGCGCTGCTGTGCGAGCTGCTGCGCGCGGAGGAACGGCTGTCGGCGAGCCTGTGGCTCGACGGCGTCGTCGGCGGCCTCGCCACCGGCGCGCTGGTCTCCACCGTGGTGGCCGACCCGATCCTGTCCGCGTCCCCGAGCGGCTGGGCCGCGGTCGCGACGACCGCCGCCTACCCGCTGCTGGACCTGCTGCTGCTGCTGGCCCTGGCCGCCGCGCTGGCGATGTACGGCTGGCGGCCGCCGCTGGGCCTGTGGCTGCTCGCGGCCGGCCTCGTGATGTTCGTCGTGGCCGACGTCTCCTACCTCGTCTCCACCGCGCACGGCACGTACGAGTCCGGCAACCCCACCGACGGGATCTGGGTGCTCGGCGTCGCGCTCATGGCCGCCACCCCCGGCTGGCCCGCCCGCCCCGTGGGGTTCCGGCTGCCGATGTGGGCGCTGCTCGCGGTGCCGCTGCTGGGCACGACCGCGGCGCTCGGCCTGCTGGCCGCCGACCACGCCGCGGACCTGCACCCGGTGTCGGTGGCGCTGGCCGTCGCCACCGTCGCCGCCGCGCTGCTGCGGCTGGCCGCGACCTGCCGGGAGGTCCTCGTGCTGGCCGGCACCCGGGTGCTCGCGGTGACCGACGAGCTCA
Organism: Kineococcus glutinatus; assembly: GCF_039542765.1. NCBI lineage: Bacteria > Bacillati > Actinomycetota > Actinomycetes > Kineosporiales > Kineosporiaceae > Kineococcus > Kineococcus glutinatus. Next base: position 18,146 of record NZ_BAABIL010000085.1, on the reverse strand, counting down.
CCGGGCTGGGCAACCGCCGCGCCCTCTACCAGGAGGTGCCGCGCCGCCTCGCCGCCCTCCCGCCGGCCACCGAGGTCGCCCTGCTGCTGCTCGACCTCGACCGGTTCAAGGAGATCAACGACAGCCTCGGCCACGAGGCCGGCGACGTGGTGCTGCAGGAGGTCGGGACCCGGCTCGGGGTGGTGCTCGGCGGCCGCGCGGACGTCGCGGTGCGGCTGGGCGGCGACGAGTTCGCCGTCTTCCTCAGCGGGGAGCGCTGCGCCCGGGCGGAGGCGCTGGCCCGGGAGCTGCAGCAGGTCGTCGGCCACCCCCTCGTGGTGTCCGGGTACACCGTGCGCCCGGAGGTGAGCACCGGTGTCGCCGTGCTGCCCGCCGGGGAGGCGAGCCTGCCGGTGCTGCTGCGCCGCGCCGACGTCGCGATGTACCGCGCCAAGGCCGGTCACCTCGGCGTGCTCGCCTACGACGCCGACCACGACGACTTCGCCTCCGGGGAGCGGCTGGCGACGCTGGAACTGCTGCGCGAGGCGATCGCGGCGCGCGCCCTCGTCCTGCACCACCAGCCGAAGGTGGACAGCGGCACCGGCGAGGTGCGGTCGGTGGAGGCCCTGGTGCGCTGGCAGCACCCCGAGCGCGGGCTGCTCTTCCCCGACGCGTTCCTGCCGCTCGTGGAGGACGCCGGGCTGATGGGCGACCTGACGGCCGCGGTGCTGGAGCAGGCCCTGGACCAGGTCGCGGACTGGCGCCGGCGCGGGCGCGGGCTGTCGGTGGCCGTGAACCTGTCGACGTCCTCGCTGGCGGACCCCGACCTGGCGCCCCGGATCGCGGCGGTGCTCGCGGCGCGGGACCTGCCGCCGGAGACCCTCGAGATCGAGATCACCGAGGGCACGCTGATGGGCGACCGCACCCGCGCGCAGCACGTCCTCGCCGACCTGCGCCGGCGCGGCATCCGCGTCGCCGTCGACGACTTCGGCACCGGCTACTCCTCGCTGGCCTACCTCAAGGAGCTGCCGATCGACGACCTCAAGCTCGACCGGTCCTTCCTCGCCGGCGTGCTGCACGACGAGCGGGCGATGTCGCTGGTCTCCTCCACGATCCAGCTGGCGCACGCCCTCGGGCTGCGCCTGGTGGCCGAGGGCGTGGAGGACGAGCCGACGGCGGCGGCGCTGGAGGCGGCCGGCTGCGACGTGCAGCAGGGCTGGTTCCACGCCAAGGCGCTGCCGGCGCAGGCGCTGGAGGAGTGGCTGGACGCCCGCTCGGGGGTCTGCGTCCCGGCCTGAGCCGCCTCCCCCGCGCCGGGCCCCCGCGCCGGGCCCCCGCGCCGGGCCCCCGCGCCGGGCCCCGTGTCAGTGCCGCTCGGCGTCGGCGGCCTCGCGCACCGAGCGGCTGCCGAATCGGGTCAGCGCCCACAGCGCGACCCCGAGGACGAGCAGGATGCCGGCGATCTCGTACTGCTGCCCCGCCCGGCCGGAGGTCCACGGCAGCACGAGGTAGGCGCACGCGACGGCGCCGACCACCGGCAGCACCGGCCCGGCGTGGAAGTGCTGGTGCGCCACCGGGTCGCGGCGCAGCACGAGGACCGTGACGTTCACGACGGCGAACACCGACAGCAGCAGCAGCGACGTCGTGCCGCCGAGCACCGCCACCACGGAGGAGTCCGGCGCCAGCGACACGTAGGCGATGAGCGCCAGGGAGATCGCCGTGGTGAACACGATCGCGATCCACGGCGTGCGGCGGAACGGGTGCACGGCGGACAGGAAGGACGGCAGGACCCCCTGCCTGCTCATCCCGTAGAGCAGCCGGCTGGCCATCATCATGTTGATGAGCGCGGTGTTGGCGACGGCGAACATCGAGATGAACGGGATGAGGTCGGAGATCGGGAAGTCCGGCGCCGCCGTCTGGACGACCGTCACGAGCGGGGTCTCGTTGCCGGCCAGCTGGCCGATCGGCACGATCGCGACCGCGCAGATCGACACGAGCACGTAGACCACCGCCGTGATGCCCAGCCCGGTGAGCAGCACCCGGGGGAAGGTGCGGCTGGGCTCCCGGGTCTCCTCGGCCATGTTCACCGAGTCCTCGAAGCCCACCATCGCGAAGAAGGCCAGCGACGTGGCGGTGCTCACCGCGAGGAGTGCGCTCTTGTCCTGCGGCGTCTCGAACGCCACCACCCGGGAGAAGTCGGCGTCCCCGCCCGCGATGGCCCACATGCCGATCATGATGACGAGCAGCAGGCCGGACAGCTCCACCAGCGTGAGGACGACGTTGAGGCGGACGCTCTCGCTGACGCCGCGGAAGTTCACGGCCATCACGAGCAGCATGAACGCCACCGCGATGAGGACGAGCCCGCCGTCGCCCGGGTCCAGCCCGAAACCGGCGACGAGGTTGGCGGCGAAGGCGCGCGAGGCCGCCGACGCCGACGTGATGCCGGAGGACATCACGACGAAGCAGACGAGGAACGAGACGAAGTGGATGCCGAACGCCTTGTGCACGTACAGGGCGGCCCCCGCCGCCTGCGGGTACTTGGTGACCAGCTCCAGGTAGGAGAAGGCGGTCACCGTCGCCACCGCGAACGCGACGAGGAACGGCAGCCACGCCGCTCCCCCGACCTCGGCGGCCACCTGGCCGGTGAGGGCGTAGGCGCCGGTGCCGAGGATGTCGCCGATGACGAAGAGCAGCAGGAGCTTGGGCCCGATCACCCGCTTCAGCTCCGGCTGGCTCTGCGTCCGTGCTGCTGTCGAGCTCATGACGGCCTCCCGCGGGCGACGGTGCTGGACGAACGACCGGGACCTCCCCCTCGATGCTGGCCCCTGCGGCGGCGCAGCGGTAGTCGGGCGCAGCGGTGGTCGGGCGCAGCGGTGGCCGGGCGCAGCGGTGGCCGGGCGCAGCGGGGGTTCCCGCGCCGGTGCGGTGGGACTACCGTGCTGGCACCACCTGCCGAGAGGGGTCCGGCCGTGCCCGTCCACGTCACCGACTTCGCCCACGTCCGGCTCACCGTGACCGACATCGCCCGCTCCCGCGCCTTCTACGACGCGGTGTTCGGTTTCGACGTCGCCCTCCAGGCACCCCCGCCCGACGCCGACGAGGCGACGCGCACCTCCCTGGCCTTCCTCGACGGCGGGGTCGTCTACAGCTTCGGCGGCGGGCTGCTGGGCCTGCGGCCCGTCGCACCCGGGGAGGACCGCCACGACCCCGACCGGGTGGGGCTGGACCACCTGTCGTTCAGCGTCCCCGGCCGCGCGGACCTGGACGCGGCCGTGGCGGTGCTGGACGGCCTGGGCGTCCACCACGAGGGGGTCAAGGACATCGGGATGGGGTGCATCCTGGAGTTCCGCGACCCCGACGGCGTCGCGCTGGAGCTCTACTCCGCCCCCTGAGCGGGGCGCGCCTACCCGGGCGCGGGCCCCGAGCTCGCCCGGACCACGAGCCGCGCGGGCAGCCGCACGTGCCGCCCGGGCGACCGCACCTGCTGCCCGGCCTCCCACCCGTCCAGCAGGTCGAGCAGCATCCGCACGGCGAGCGCCCCCATCTCCTGCAGCGGCTGGGCGATCGTCGTGAGCGGGGGCGCGCAGTTCGCGGCCTCCGGGACGTCGTCGAAGCCGACGACCGACAGGTCCTCGGGCACGCGCAGGCCCAGGTCGTGCGCGACCTCCACGGCGCGGATCGCCGAGAGGTCGTTCGCGGCGAAGACCGCGGTGGGCCGGTCCACCGACCCCAGCAGGTCCCGGGCCGCCTCGGTGGTGGTGGCGGCGCGGTAGCCGCCGTCGCGCACCAGGCGCGGGTCGAAGCCCACGCCGGCCGCCGCCAGGGCCTCGCGGTAGCCGGCCTCGCGCAGCCGCGCCGACTCCAGGTCGGTGCGCCCGCGCAGGTGGGCGATGCGGCGGTGGCCGAGACCGAGCAGGTGCTCGGTGGCGGCGCGGGCCCCGCCGGCGTTGTCGGCGTCCACGGTGGCCGGACCGGCGGGACCGGTGTGGGGGTCGATGGCCACCACCGGGATCGTCGTCGCCGGCGACAGCACGGTCGGGGTGACGATGACGGCACCGTCGACGAGGGTGCCCGCCAGCCGCGACAGCGAGCGGCGCTCCCAGCCGACGGAGCCCCCGGCGGCGGAACCGGCGTAGGCGAGCAGCTCGTAGCCGGTACCCGCCGCGGCGGCGGAGACGCCCTTGAGCAGCTCGGTCGAGAAGGGCTCGAACTCGGCCACCAGGATGCCGATGACACCGGTGCGGCTGCTGCGCAGGGACCGCGCGACGAGCGAGGACTCGTAGCCGAGCTCGGCGGCGACCGCCAGGATCCGCCGGGAGGTGGCGGCGGAGACGCCGTAGCGGCTGTTGAGCGCCTTGGAGACCGTGGCGACGGAGACGCCCGCCACGCGGGCCACGTCGCTGATCGTCACCCGTCCCGGAGAGGGGTCCCAGGCCCGGACGTCACCGCTCATGGCCGCATCGTAGCCACGCGGCACCGAGACGAAATCGTTGTCGATAACGATTGACGAAAACCTTCCGGAAGCCTCAGAGTCCTCCTCGGCAGGCCTTCACCACGTCGAAGACGACGAGAGGAGCTCCACGATGATGAGGAAGCTGCGGGGCGCAGCGGTGTTCGCGTCGCTCGGTGCGAGCGTGACCCTGCTGGCCTCCGGGTGCGGCGGCGGGAGCGGTGGCTCGGCGTCGGAGGACGGCTCGGTCACCATGACCTTCTGGCACAACTCCACCACCGGCCCCGGCAAGGCCTACTGGGAGGAGACCGCGGCGGCCTTCGAAGCCGCCAACCCGGGCGTGCAGATCGAGATCCAGTCCATCCAGAACGAGGACATGGACGGCAAGCTCCAGACCGCCCTCAACTCCGGGGACGCGCCGGACATCTTCATGGCGCGCGGTGGCGGCAAGCTCGCCGACGTCGTGGAGGCCGGCCAGGTGCTCGACATCACCGACTCCGTCAGCGCGGAGGCAGAGGCGGCCCTCGGCGAGGGCGTCCTCGGCGCCTTCGCGGTGGACGGCAAGACCTATGGCATGCCGGTCTCGGTCCTGCCCGGCGGCATCTACCACAGCGAGGACCTCTTCGCCGCGGCCGGCATCACCGCAGCACCCACCACGATGGCCGAGCTCGGCGCGGCCGTGACGGCCCTCAAGGGCACCGGCGTGGCACCGGTCGCCCTCGGCGCCAAGGACGCCTGGCCGGCCGCCCACTGGTACTACTTCTTCGCGCTGCGCGAGTGCTCGCAGGAGACCCTCGAGGCGGCGGCGCGGTCCATGACCTTCGACGACGGGTGCTGGCGGAAGGCCGGCGAGGACCTCGAGGCCTTCGCCGACACCGAGCCCTTCAACGAGGGGTTCCTCACCACCGCCGCCCAGCAGGGCGCCGGCTCCTCCGCGGGCCTCATCGCCAACCACAAGGCCGCCATGGAGCTCATGGGCGCGTGGAACCCCGGCGTCATCGCGTCCCTCACCCCGGACGAGCAGCCGCTGGCCGACCTCGCGTGGTTCCCCTTCCCGGCCGTCGAGGGCGGCGAGGGCGACCCGCAGGCCATGATGGGCGGCGTCGACGGGTTCAGCTGCTCCGCGCAGGCCCCGGCGGAGGAGTGCACCGCCTTCCTCAACTTCATCGTCGGCAAGGAGCAGCAGGAGGGCTACGCCGAGGCGTTCCAGACGCTGCCCGCCAGCCAGGAGGCCCAGGGCGTCGTCGACGACCCCGCCCTGCAGGACGTCCTCGCCGCCTACAACGAGGCGCCCTACGTCTCGGTGTGGCTGGACACGCTGTACGGGCAGAACGTCGGCAACGCCCTCAACGCGGCCGTCGTCGAGATGCTCGCCGGCAGCGGCAGCCCCGAGAGCGTCGTCGAGGCCGTCAGCGCCGCCGCGGCCAAGGGCTGACCGGCAGCCATGACCAGCTCCCCGGGCCCGAACGCGCTGGCCACCCAGCCGCCGCCCGAGGGTCCCCCTGTTCCCGGGGGCGGCGCCACCGCGGCGCCGCCCCCCGCCCGCCGGTCGCGGCGAGGCGGGGGGCCCGACTGGCGCAAGCGCCTGGAGATCACGATCCTGGCGGGCCCCGCCGTCGTGCTCTTCCTCGCGTTCGTCATCCTCCCCGTGCTGATGGCGGCGTACTACGGGTTCTTCCGGTGGAAGGGCTTCGGCCCGCCGACGGAGTTCGTGGGCCTGGAGAACTACCGCATCATCCTGCAGGACGAGGCGTTCCACGACGCGGTGCTGCACAACGGGTTCATCGTCGTGCTCTCCCTGCTGCTGCAGGGACCGGCGGCCGTCGCGCTCGCGCTGCTGCTCAACCAGAGGATGCGCGGGCGCTCGGCGATCCGCGTGCTCGTCTTCGTGCCCTACGTGGTCGCCGAGGTCATCGTCGGCACCGGCTGGAGCCTCATGCTCCAGACCACCGGGGCGGTCAACGACCTGCTCACCGAGATCGGGCTGTCGGGCTGGGCCGTCGAGTGGCTCTCCGACCCGGACGTGGCGATCTGGTCGCTGATGCTCATCATCACGTGGAAGTACATCGGTTTCGCCGTCATCCTCTTCCTCGCCGGCCTGCAGAGCATCCCCGAGGAGCTCTACGAGGCCGCGGCCATCGACGGCGCGTCGTACTGGCAGACCCAGCGGCGCATCACGCTGCCGCTGCTGGGCCCGACGGTGCGCATCTGGGCCTTCCTGTCGATCATCGGCTCGCTGCAGCTCTTCGACCTCGTGTACATCATCTGGGGTCAGTACGTCTCGGCCACCGCGGGCACCTCGACGATGGCGACGTACATGGTCCTGTCCGGCCGCCTCGCCGGGAACTACGGCTACGGCAACGCGGTCGCCGTCGTGCTCTTCGTCATCTCGCTCGTCATCGCCCTGGCCTACCAGCGGTTCGTGCTGCGGCGCGACACCGAGGGCGCGCTCACGGAGGGGAGGAAGTGATGGCCGCGAGCACCGCGGACCCGACCGTGGCGGGCACCACCGCCCGGCGGCGGGGAACCACCGGCCGGCGGCGGGGCACCACCGGCCTCGGCCGCGGCGGCCCGGTGACGTACGCCGTCGCGTACCTCTTCGTCGGCATCTGCATCGGCCCGGTCCTCTACATCGTCGTGGGCGGGTTCCGGACCAACGCCCAGATCACCGTCGACCCGGCGGGCCTGCCGTCCCCGTGGGTGCTGGGCAACTACCTCGACGTGCTGGCCAGCGGCATGTTCTGGCAGCAGGTGCTCAACTCCACGATCACGGCCCTCGCCACCACCGCCGGGGTGGTCGTCCTGGGCCTGATGGCCGCCTTCGTCATCGCGCGCTACCGGTTCAGCGCGCGCGGCGCGCTGTACTCGCTGTTCGCGGCGGGCCTGATGTTCCCGATGACGGTGGCCATCACGCCGCTGTACATCCTGGTGCGGGACCTCGGGCTCATGAACACCCTGCCCGGCATCATCCTGCCGCAGATCGCCTTCGCCCTGCCGGTGACGGTCATCATCCTGGTGCCGTTCCTGCGGGCCATCCCGGACGAGCTCGAGGAGGCCGCCGCCATCGACGGCGCCAGCCGCCTCGGGTTCTTCTTCCGGATGGTGGTGCCGCTGTCGGTCCCGGGCGTCGTGACCACCGGCATCCTGGCGTTCATCGCCAGCTGGAACGGCTACATGCTGCCGCTGTTCATCCTCAACGACGAGACCTCCTACACGCTCCCGCTGGGTGTGCAGGCGTTCTCCTCGCAGTACTCCGTCGACACCGCCAGGGTCCTGGCGTTCACGTCGCTGTCGATGATCCCGGCGCTCGTGTTCTTCTCGCTGTTCGAGCGCCGCATCGTCGGCGGCCTGACGGGCGCCGTGAAGGGCTGACGCCCGCAGCGACCGCCCGCACGACCGGTGGCCCCGCAGCACCGGCTGCGGGGCCACCCCACGAGCAGACGTCCCGCCGAAGGAGTTGGACCCCGTGACCGAAGTCCCCGCAGACATCCCGGCGATGCCCGAGGTCTCGGAGCGCGTGCGAGCGCTGCACGCGCTGATGACCCTGGAGGAGAAGCTCGCACAGCTCACCGGGTACTGGCTGGACCGGGGCGGGGAGGTCGTGGCCCCGATGCAGGGCGAGATGACCGCCGGGCAGCGCGACGGCGGCGCGCTCGCCGAGACCACCCGCCACGGCATCGGCCACTACACCCGCGTCTACGGCACGCGCCCCGTGGAACCCGCCGAGCGCGCCGCGTGGCTGTGGGCCGAGCAGCGGCGCCTGCAGCGCGAGACCAGGCTCGGCGTCCCGGCCCTCGTCCACGAGGAGTGCCTCACCGGCCTGGCCGCGTGGCAGGCCGCCGTCTTCCCCACCCCGCTGGCGTGGGGGGCGTCCTTCGACCCCGACCTCGTGCGGGAGGTCGGGCGGGTCATCGGTGGTTCCATGCGCCGGCTCGGGGTCCACCAGGGCCTCGCGCCCGTGCTGGACGTCGTCCGCGACCCCCGGTGGGGGCGGGTGGACGAGTGCATCGGGGAGGACCCCTACCTCGTCGGCACGGTGGGCACCGCCTACGTGCGCGGCCTGCAGGAGGCCGGCGTGCACGCCACGCTCAAGCACTTCCTCGGGTACTCCGCGTCGAGGTCGGGGCGCAACCACGCTCCCGTCTCCGCCGGGCCGCGGGAGATCGCCGACGTCCTGCTGCCGCCGTTCGAGATGGCGCTGCTGGACGGCGGCGCCCGGTCCGTGATGAACGCCTACACCGAGATCGACGGCGTACCGCTGGCCGCCAGCCCCGAGCACCTCACCGCCACCCTGCGCGAGCGGCTGGGGTTCGAGGGCGTCGTCGTGGCCGACTACTTCGCCGTCGCCTTCCTCGAGGTCATGCACGCCGTCGCCCGGGGCCGCGGTGAGGCCGCGGCCCTGGCGCTGCAGGCCGGCATCGACGTCGAGCTGCCCACCGGGGACGCCTACCTCGAACCGCTGGCCGAGCGCATCCGCGCGGGCGCGTTCGACGAGCGCTACGTCGACCGCGCCGTGCTGCGCGTCCTGCGCCAGAAGGAGGAGCTGGGCCTGCTGGAGGCCGGCGCGTTCGGGGACGCCCCGCCCGCGCACGTCGACCTCGACTCCCCCCGGCACCGGGAGCTGGCGCGCGAGCTGGCCGAGGAGTCCGTGGTGCTGCTCGCCAACGACGGGGTCCTCCCGCTGGGCGGCTGGGCGCGGGCACCCCGGCGCGTGGCCGTCATCGGCCCGAACGCGCACCGCGCCGAGGCCCTGCAGGGCTGCTACTCCTTCGCCAACCACGTGCTGGCGCACCACCCCGACCACCCGATGGGCGTGGAGGTCCCCACCGTCCTGCAGGCGCTGGGCACCGCCTTCGCGGCCGCCGGCATGCCGCGGCCGGACCTCGTGCACGTCGAGGGCTGCGCCGTGGAGGACGAGGACACCTCGGGGTTCGCCGCCGCCGCCGACGCCGCCCGCGGCGCCGACGTGGCCGTCGTCGTCGTGGGCGACCAGGCCGGTCTGTTCGGGCGCGGCACCGTGGGCGAGGGCAACGACTGCGAGTCCCTCGACCTGCCCGGCGTGCAGCGCCGGCTCGTGGAGGAGGTCGTCGCCACCGGCACCCCCGTCGTCGTGGTCCTGCTCACCGGCCGCCCCTACGCCGTCGGCTGGGCGCTGGAGGGGGACGGTCCCCGGCCCGGCGCGGTGCTGCAGGCGTTCTTCCCCGGCGAGGAGGGCGGCGCGGCGATCGCCGGCGTCCTCACCGGTGCGGTCACCCCCTCCGGCCGGCTGCCCGTGTCGCTGCCCCGCTCCGCGGGTGCCCAGCCGTTCTCCTACCTGCACCCGGTCCTCGGCGGGCCCTCCGACGTCACGGCCACCGACCCCACCCCGCTGCGCCCGTTCGGGTTCGGCCTGTCGTACACGACGTTCGGCTACTGCGACCTCGTCGTCGACGAGTCCGTCCCCGCCGGCGGCACCTTCACCGCGGCCGTGACGGTGACCAACACCGGCGACGTGGCGGGCACGGACGTCGTGCAGCTCTACGGCCACGACGTGCACGGCACCGTCACCCGCCCCGTGGTGCAGCTCCTCGGCTACACCCGGCTGGCGCTGGCGCCGGGCGGATCGGCGCGGGTGGTGTTCCGCGTGCCGACGACCCGCTTCGCCTTCACCGACCGCCGGCTCGTCAAGGTCGTCGAACCCGGCGACGTCCAGGTGTGGGTCGGTTCCCACGCGGCGGCCTCCGCCGACGCACCGGCGGGCGCCGCGACCGGGGGGAGCACCGACGGCGCGATCGTCAGCGAGCGGCGCGCCGAGAAGCGCCGCGTCCCCGGGGTGGCGACGCCCCGCGCGCTCCTGGGGATCACCGGCGCCGTGCACGAGGTCACCAACGCCGACCCCCGCCTGGTGGGCGTCGAGATCTCCCCCGTCCCGGTCCCGCCGGGCGTCCGGGCGGCACCGGGACGCCCGGACGCCGGCTGAGGGCCGCCCACTCCACCCGCGTCAGCGCGCCGCCCACTCCGCGCGCGGGCCGCGGTGCACGGCCGCGTAGACGCGGTCGCGCAGCCGGTTGGCCTCCTCGTCGGTCAGGGTGGCCCCCAGCGGGCGCAGCACCAGCCGCAGCAGCACGTTGAGCTGGCCGGGCCGGATGCCGAGCCGCTGCCGGGCGGCCGCCGGCAGGTCCTCGCAGGCGGTGGCGGCCAGGACCGTGACGGACTCCAGGTCGTCGGCCTGCGCCCCGAGGGCGGAGCGGACGGTGTCACCGAGCTGCTCGGCGTCGGTGGGGGCGTCCACGACCACCGACAGGTCCCGGCGCACCGGCGGCCGGGCCGAGACCGGTCGCCACGGGGACAGGTCGAGCAGCTGCGCGGCCGTGCGCGGCTCGCCCGAGCGCAGCAGCCGGATGTCGCCGATGCCCTTGCGGAGCATGAGCGCCCGGTCCAGGCCGGCGCCGAGGGCCAGGCCGCTGCAGCGGTCGGGGTCCAGCCCGGCGCCGGCGAGGACGTGCCCGGCCACCAGGCCGCACTCGGCGAGCTCCACCCAGCCGCCCGGGGTGTGCACGTCGACCTGCAGGCCGCCGCGGGTGTACGGGTGCACCGCGGGCGTGGTGCGCCAGCGCGCCCCGGGGAGCACGGCCTCGACGAGCAGGGCGACCATCCGCCGCAGGTCCGCCTCGCCCAGCGCCCCGCCGGGCCGGGCCCCGGGGGCGGCGACGACGATGCGCCACAGGTCGACCTGGTGGGGGGTGCCCACGTGCAGGCGGTCGATGCTGTCGCGGCGGTGGCACAACCCGGGCAGGGCCAGCAGCACGTCGACCGGGCCGGGCCCCGCGGCAGGGCCGGCGGCCAGCTCGCGCAGCACCGGCGGGACGCCCGCGCTGGTGTGGCTGCGCAGCATGACGGTCTCGCTGACGTAGCGGCTGTAGCGGGCGTCGCGGGTGACGTCGGCGGGGGCGTAGCCGAGCCGGTCGTAGTTGTCCTCCACCGACACCAGCGGGCGGGGTCGGCGCAGGTCCAGGCGGCACCCCCACGCGGCGGTGAGCGCGGCCAGCACGTCGTCGAGCAGCAGCTGCATGGCGTGCGGTCCGGCGGCGGGGTCGGTGAGGTCGCGCAGTTCCAGCGCGGCGGTGAGGTCGGGCAGGGGGAGCAGGGTCGGGGTGTTCGTCGGGGTGCTCACGGCGGTGTCCTCCGTCGTCGGTCCGGGTGGGATGTCACCCCCGGCCGACGGCCCCGTGACGGGCTACCGGCAGATCTCGGCGCCCGCACGGCTGCTCGGCAGCCGGGGGCGGGTAAACGAGGTGGTGAGCCGGAGCACGGGCCAACGCTAACGCGCCGGTGGGTCCTGGCGGAACCCACCGGCGCGGTCGCGTCCTACCCCGCGAGCGCCTCCTTGAGCGCGGTGCGCACCCCGCCGCGCTCCAGCGCCGAGGCGGCCTCCAGCACGAGGGCGCGGAACCCCGGGTCGGCCGGCAGCTCGTCGCCGAAGACGGCGCGCACCCCCAGCAGCGCCTCGGTGGCCGCCCGCCCGCCGCCCGCACCGCCACCGGCCCGGGCCAGCTCGGCGGCCAGCGGGTCGTCCACCGCCAGCGGGGTGCCGTCCTCGGCCGTCCCCGCGGTCACGTAGCGCGCCCAGCCGGCGATCGCCAGGGCGGTCAGCCGCGGCTGGCCGCCGGCGGCCAGCCGGTCGCGGGCGGTGGCGAGCAGCCGCTGCGGCAGCTTCTGCGAGCCGTCCATCGCGATCTGCGCGGTGCGGTGGCGCAGCGCGGGGTTCGCGAAGCGCTCGAGCAGGTCGTGCTGGTAGGCGGTGACGTCGAAACCGCCCGGCACGTCCAGCGTGGGCACGACCTCCTCGGCCCAGAACCGCCGCACGAACCCGGCGAGGTCGTCGTCGGCCACCGCGTCGGCCACGTGGGCGAACCCCGCCAGGCCGCCGAGGTAGGCGATCGCGGAGTGGGCGCCGTTGAGCATCCGCAGCTTCATCGCCTCGTAGGGCTCGACGTCACCGGTGAGCACCACCCCGGGGACGTGCTCCCACGCCGGGCGCCCGCCCGCGAAGGAGTCCTCCACGACCCACTGCCGGAACGGCTCGGTGACGACGGCGCCGTGGTCCTCCACACCCAGCAGCCGGGCGGCCTCCGCCCGGTCGGTGTCCGTCGTGGCGGGCACGATCCGGTCGACCATGGAGGAGGGGAACGTGGCGTTCGCCGCGATCCACGACCGCAGCCGCTCGCCCTCCGCCGCGGGCAGCAGGTCGCAGAAGTCCGCGACGAGCCCGGCGAGCACCTCGCCGTTGGCCGGCAGGTTGTCGCAGCACAGCACCGCCACCGGGCCGGCGTCGCCGGCGCAGCGGGCCTGCAGGCCGCGGGCCAGCTGCCCGACGACGGTGCGGGGCGGGCGCCCTGCCGCGTCGGCGCGCACCTCCTCGTCGTCGGTGCGCAGCCGCCGGGTGGCGGGGTCGTGGCGGTACCCCTTCTCCGTGACGGTGAGGGTGACCACCCGCACCCGCGGATCGGCCAGCCGCGCGGGCACGGCGGCCGGGTCGTCGCGGGCGCAGAGCAGCTCCCGCACCGGGCCGCGCACCCGCACGTCCGTGCCGCCGGCCGAGCGCACCAGCACCGAGTACAGCCCGCCCTGGGGCCCGAGCTGGTCCAGCACCGCGGTGCTGCGCTGGGTGACGCCGCAGATGCCCCAGCTCGCGTCGCCGGCGGCGGCCATGGCCTCCTCGGTGAGCACGGCCTGGTGGGCGCGGTGGAACGCCCCGATGCCGAGGTGGACGATGCCGACCCCGGTGTCCTGCGGCGGCAGCAGGGGTCCGGTGCCCGCGGGCAGGTCCGCCAGCGCGGCCGGGGACAGGCGCCGCATCACATCACCGCCCCGAGCTGCCACGGCGTGAACTCCTCGTCGCCCACGCCGATCTCCTCGCTCTTGGTGCGCCGGCCGGAGGCGGTCTCCAGCACGAGGTCGAAGATGCGCCGGCCCATCTCCTCCACGGAGGTCCCCTCCAGCACGACACCGCAGTCGACGTCCATGTCGTCCTCCATGCGCCGGTACACGTCGCTGTTCGTGGCCAGCTTCAGGCTGGGCGCCGGCTTGCAGCCGAACACCGAGCCGCGCCCGGTGGTGAAGCAGACGACGTTCGCGCCGCCGGCGACGATGCCCGTGACGGAGACGGGGTCGTAGCCGGGGGTGTCCATGAACACGAACCCCTTCTCCCCCAGCGGCTCGGCGTACTCGTGGACGGCCGTCAGGGCCGTGGTGCCGCCCTTGGCGACGGCGCCCAGCGACTTCTCCAGGATCGTCGTCAGCCCGCCCGCCTTGTTGCCCGGGGAGGGGTTGTTGTCCATGTCGCCGCCGTTGTCGGCGGTGTAGCGCTCCCACCAGCGGATGCGCTCCAGCAGCCGCTCGGCCACCTGCGGGCTCACCGCGCGCCGGGTGAGCAGGTGCTCGGCGCCGTACACCTCCGGGGTCTCCGCGAGCACCGCGGTGCCGCCGTGGCGCACGAGCTCGTCGACGGCCGCCCCGAGGGAGGGGTTGGCCGTCACCCCCGACCAGCCGTCGCTGCCGCCGCAGTTGGTGCCCAGGACGAGCTCGCTGGCCGGCACGGGCCGGCGCTGCGCGCGCCCCACGTCGGGCACGAACTCCCGGATGCGGGCGACGCCCTCGGCGACGGTGCGCCGGGTGCCGCCGAGCTCCTGGATCGCCATCGGCACCACGAGGCGGTCGTCGGGCAGGTCGAGGTCGCCGAGCAGGCCGGAGATCTGGTTGACCTCGCAGCCCAGGCCCAGGACGAGCAGCGCCCCGAAGTTGGGGTGGCGGGCGTAGCCGCGCAGGGTGCGGCGCAGCACCTCCAGGCCGGCGCCGTCGGCGGCCAGCCCGCAGCCGGTGCCGTGGGCCAGGGCCACGACGCCGTCGACGGAACCGACGCCGTCGATCCCGTCGAGCGCGCCGGGGGCCTGCAGCTGGCGGGCGATGAGCTTGGCGGCGGTCGCCGAGCAGTTCACCGTCGTGAGGATCCCGACGTAGTTGCGGGTGGCGGCCCGCCCGTCGCTGCGGACGAAGCCCTGGAACACCGCCCGCTCCTCCGGCGGCAGCACGTCGGGCCGGACCGCGCCGGCGCCGAACTCGTGCTCGGGGCGGGAGGCCACCATCCCGAGGTTGTGGACGTGCACGTGGTCCCCGGCGCGCACGTCGGCCGTGGCGCGGCCGATGACCTGCCCGTACTTGCGGACCTCCGCACCGGCGGCGACGTCGGTGACGGCGACCTTGTGCCCGCGGGGCACGTCGGCGCGCAGCGGCAGCTCGCGCCCGCCGTCGAGGGTCACGACGGTGCCGGCCGGCAGGTCGGCCCGCGCCACCCCCACGGAGTCGTGCGGGTGCAGCAGCAGGACCGACGACGCGGTGGGGGCTGCTGCGGGCGGCGTCCCCGCGGGTGCCGTCCCGGTGGGCGCTGCTGTCATGGTCGTCCTCCCTGGACGTCGGCGGTCGGCGGGTTCGGCGGCGGGGTCGGCGGCGGCGCGAGGGGCGTCGCCGTCGTCGAGCGCACCAGCAGGTCGACGTCGAGGACGCGCTGCAGGCGCCCCGCGTCGGGATCGGGGTCGGCCAGCCGCTCCAGCAGCAGGTCGATGGCGGCGCGCCCGGCCTGCACCATCGGCAGCGCGACGGTGGTCAGCGGCAGCGCCCCCATCCCGGCCGTGGGGATGCCGTCGAAACCGGCGACGCTCACCTCGCCGGGCACGGCGACCCCGCGCGCGGCGAGGCGGTTCAGCACGCCGAGGGCCATGAGGTCGTTGAAGGCGACGACGGCCGTGGCGCCGGTGGCGGCGGCGGGGTCGGCGGCCCGCAGCCCGCCCTCGTAGGTCGGCTCGAACGGGCCCAGCTCGACGAGGTCGACGGCCTCGCGGCGGGCGGCCAGGCGCATGCCGCGGCGGCGCTCGCGGTCGGACCAGGACGTGCGCGGGCCGCCGAGGTAGGCGACGCGGCGGTGGCCCAGGGCCCCCAGGTGGGCGAGCAGCCGCCGCACGCCGGCGACGTTGTCGAAGAGGACGGCGGGGCGGTCGTCCTCGCGGCGGTTGAGCAGGACCAGGGGGATGCTCGGCATGAGCTCGTGCAGCTGGTGGCCGCTCATGCGCGAGGAGCACAGCACGATGCCGTCGACCTGCTTGGCCATGGCGCGCACGAGGTCCTCCTCGACGCCGGGGTCCTCGTCGGTGTCGGCGAGGAAGACGATCTGGTCGGCCTCGCGGGCCCGGGCGTTGGCGCCCTTGAGGACGGCGGAGAAGAAGGGGTTGGCCAGGTCGGGCACGACGACGCCGATGTTGCCGGTGCGGCCGGTGATGAGGCCGCGGGCGGCGCGGTTGGGCGTGTAGCCGAGGTCGCGGGCCAGCTGCAGCACCCGGTCGCGGGTGTCGGCCCGCACGAGCTGGGGGTTGGTGAAGGCGCGCGAGACGGTGGACGCGGAGACCCCCGCCCGCGTCGCCACCTCGTGGATCGTCACCCCGCTCACGCGCACCCCCTTCGGTGCCACCAGGGTGCAAAGGTTTGCATGAATCGTCAAGCCCGGTCCCGGACCGCGCCGCGCGGGGACTTGCCTGGACGGCCGCCGTCTTGCAAAGGTTTGCACGAGGGGTTGCGCACCGGCCGGTGCGGCGGACCCACGACGCCTCGAGGAGGAGTGCAGTGCGCGCACTGGTGCTGGACGACGACCGCATCCTGCCCACCGAACCGGCGACGCGGTCGCTGGCGCGCGAGCTGTACGCCGCCGTGCGCGACCTGCCGGTCATCAGCATGCACGGGCACGTCGACGCCGCGCTGCTGGCCCGCGACGAGCCGTTCAGCGACCCCGCGCAGCTGCTCGTCGTGCCCGACCACTACGTCACGCGGATGCTCGTCTCCCAGGGCGTGCGGCTGGAGGACCTCGGCGTCCCCCGCCTCGACGGCGGCCCCGTCGAGCGCGACCCCCGCGCGATCTGGCGCCGCTTCTGCGCCGGCTGGCACCTCTTCCGCGGCACCCCGAGCCGGCTGTGGCTGGAGCAGGAGCTGCACGACGTGTTCGGGGTGCGGGTGCAGCCCTCGGCGGAGACCGCCGACGAGCTCTACGACCAGATCGCCGGGTGCATCGCCCGCCCGGAGTTCCGCCCCCGCGCCCTCTTCGACCGCTTCGGCATCGAGGTGCTGGCCACCACCGACTCCCCGCTGAGCGAGCTGGCCGACCACGCCGCGATCCGCGCCTCCGGCTGGGGCGGCACCGTGGTGCCCACCTTCCGGCCCGACGCCCTCGTCCACGTCGACCGGCCGCAGTGGAAGTCCGACGTCGAGCAGCTCGCCGAGGTGTCCGGCGTGCCCACCGCCACCTACGCCGGTTTCCTCGACGCGCTGCGGCAGCGGCGGGAGCACTTCGCCCGCGCCGGGGCGATGGCCACCGACCACGGCCACGTCAGCGCCGACAGCACCCCCCTGGAGCGCGCCGACGCCGAGCGGGTCTACCGCGACGCCCTCAACGGCACCGCCGACCCCGCCGCCGCGCGCGCCTTCGCCGCGCACATGCTCTTCGAGATGGCGCGGATGAGCAGCGAGGACGGCCTCGTCATGCAGATCCACCCCGGGGTGGTGCGCGACCACGACCCGGCGGTGCACGAGCAGTTCGGCCCCGACCGCGGCTTCGACATCCCCGCCGCCGTCGACTTCGTCCGCGGCCTGCACCCGCTGCTGGCGGCGTTCGGGCGCCACCCGCGCTTCCGCTGCGTGCTGTTCACCATCGACGAGACGACGTACTCGCGCGAGCTGGCCCCCCTGGCCGGCGTCTACCCGGGCGTCCGGCTCGGCGTGCCGTGGTGGTTCCTGGACAGCCCGATGGCGATGCGCCGCTTCCGGGAGGCCACCACCGAGACCGCCGGCTTCTACAACGGCGCCGGTTTCGTCGACGACACCCGCGCCTTCGCCTCCATCCCCGCCCGCCACGACGTCTCCCGCCGCGTCGACGCCGGGTTCCTCGCCGAGCTCGTCGCCCGCGGCCAGCTCGGGCTCGACGAGGCCCTGGAGACCGTCGTGGACCTCACCGTGACGCTGCCGCGCGCGGCGTACGCGCCGGTCGGGGCGTGAGCGCCGTGGCCGACCGCATCCCCGTCTCCCCCACCTGCCTGGCCGAGGGCCTCGTCGCGGTGCTGCGCGCCGACGACGCCGCCCGCTACCGCCCGGTCGTGGAGGTGCTCGTCGCCGAGGGCGTCTCCTGCATCGAGCTGACCCTCACCACCCCCGGCACCCTCGACGTCCTCGCCGAGCTGGCCGCCGCCGTGCCGCAGGCCGAGGTGGGGGTCGGCACCGTGCTGCGCCCCGAGGACGCCCGCCGCGCCGCGGACGCCGGTGCCCGCTTCCTCGTCACCCCCAACGCCGGCACCGAGGTGGTCCGCGCCGGCGTCGAACGCGGCCTGCCCGTCTACGCCGGCGCCATGACGCCCAGCGAGGCGTACTCGAACTGGTCCGCCGGCGCCGCCGCGGTGAAGGTGTTCCCCGCCGCCACCGTCACCGCCGACTTCGTCAAGCACCTGCACGGCCCCTTCCCCGGGATGCCGGTCGTCCCCTCCGGCGGGGTGGGGATCGGCGACATCGGCGCCTGGCTGCGGGCCGGGGCCGTCGCGGTCAGCCTCGGCGGGCCGCTGCTGGGCGACGCGCTCGCCGGTGGCGACCTCGACGCGCTGCGCGGGCGCGCCGCCGCGGCCCGCGCCGCCGTCGCGAGGGCCAGGGC
>NZ_BAABIL010000084.1:0-6846 GCF_039542765.1 Kineococcus glutinatus | reverse complement strand
CGCACCTGACGACCGCCTCGGTGGTGCGCGGCTGCTGCGAGGTGCGCCTGGCGTGGTGGGAGGCGGCTCCCGACGAGGGCGGGGCCGCGCCCGCCGCCGCGGCACCCGCCGCGGCGCAGCTGGAACCCGACGCCGCCTGGCCGCACGACCCCGGCCCGTTCGCCGTGCACGTCGGGGGCTGGCCGCTGGCCGCGGACACCGCCGGCGACCTCGTCGCCGAGCAGCACGGGGATCGGGTGTGCCTCCGGCGCGCCGACGGCACCTCCTCCCTCGTGCGGGGGCTGCGGGGTCTGGCGGTGGCCGGTGCCACCGGGCGCTCGGGCGCGGACCCGTTCGGGGGTCGCTCCCTCACCCCGTGGCTGCGCAGCGCCGGTCCCGTCGCCGAGCACGACGTCGTCGCCGCCCTCGTCGTGCTCGCCGGCCCGGGGACCGAACCCGACCCGGACGTCGTCGAGGCCGTCGAGGCGCGCGGGTCCGGCACCCGCGCCGGTGCCGTGGAGGTCCGCTGGCGGGACGGCACCGTCGACGTCGTCCCCACCGGCCCGTCCGGGGCCCCCGCCGACGGGGGTTCCCGGTGAACCGCCCGAACGCCGCCGTCGCGCTCGGGGACCCCACCGCGGTGGATCGGCTGTTCGACGCGGCGGCGTGGCGCCGGCTGCACGCCTGCACCGACCTCGTCCCCGGTGTGCTGACCTCCCTCGCCGGCGCCCGCTCGGGCGAGGTGCTGGCCCGCACCGAGGTCCTCGTCACCGGCTGGGGCGCGCCGCGGCTGGACGAGGCGGCCCTCGCCGCCGCACCCCGGCTGCGCGCCGTCGTGCACACCGGCGGCAGCGTCAAGCAGGTCGTCTCCCCGGGGCTGTGGCAGCGCGGGATCCGGGTGTCCAGCAGCGCGGCGGTGAACGCCCTGCCGGTCGCCGAGTACGCGCTGGCCGTGGTGCTGCTGGCCGGCAAGCGCGTCCTGGAGTCCGCCCGGCACTACGCGCAGCACCGCTCCACGGCCGGCTGGGCCGCGGGGTCGCCGTTGGGCAACAACGGTCTCGTCGTCGGCGTCGTGGGGGCCTCCCGCACCGGGCGGCGGCTGCTGGAGCTGCTGCGCCCCTTCGACGTCGAGGTGTTGCTGTGCGACCCGTGGGTCGGGGGGCAGGAGGCGCGCGCGCTGGGCGCCGCGCGGGTCTCCCTGCCGGACCTGCTCGCCCGGGCCGACGTCGTCACCCTGCACGCCCCCGCGCTGCCCGGGACGCACCACATGATCGGCGCGCGGGAGCTGGCGCTGATGCGGGACGGCACGACGCTGGTGAACACCGCGCGGGGCTCGCTGGTGGACACCGCGGCGCTGGTGCCGGAGGTCCTCGGCGGCCGGCTGCTCGCCGTGCTGGACGTCACCGACCCCGAACCGCTGCCACCGGACCACCCGTTCTTCGACGCACCCGGGGTGCTGCTCACCCCGCACGTGGCCGGTTCGCTGGGCAACGAGCTGCGGCGGCTGGGGGACAGCGCGGTGGCCGAGGTGGAGCGGTTCGCCCGCG
Source organism: Kineococcus glutinatus (assembly GCF_039542765.1). NCBI lineage: Bacteria > Bacillati > Actinomycetota > Actinomycetes > Kineosporiales > Kineosporiaceae > Kineococcus > Kineococcus glutinatus. The sequence continues at coordinate 5,320 of NZ_BAABIL010000084.1, read as the reverse complement.
GCGAGGACCTGGCCCACGAGGTGCGCGCCGCGGACCTGGAGCGCAGCGCGTGAGGTGACCCCTCGCGGCGACCGGCCCACCGGCCGCAGCACGGGCTCCCGGGCGGCAGGTGCACCGCGGGGCGGCACCACGCCCGGCGGCCGGGCACGGGGATCCCACCCACAGCGACCGCACAGGGCCGAACCGCCCGAAAACCGTTGTCACGTCAGGAACCGGCTGCTATTTTCTGGCCGCGTTACAACGTCGTAAACCGCCGGGCCGCAGCGTCGGGGTCCCGCAGTGACGGATGTGCTCGCACCGGTGCGAGCGCGTGACTCGATCGAGGAGGATCACATGCCCGCTCACACTCGTCGGCGCACGTTCTTGGCGGCAGCGGCATTCGCAGCGGCCGTCACCACCGGGCTGAGCGCCTGTGGCGGTGGCTCCACCGAGAGCACCGGCGACTCCGGCGGCAACGGCGAGCTCCTGCTGTGGCACGGCTACACCGAGGCCGACGGCAAGGTGCTGCAGACCATCGTCGACCAGTTCAACGACTCCCAGGACCGGTGGACGGTCAAGACCGAGCCGCTGGCGTGGACGTCCATCTCCGAGAAGCTCCTGACCAGCCTCAGCGCCGGGAACGGCCCGAACATCGTCGTGCAGGGCGTCGACACCGGGCTCGGCTACTCCAAGCAGGGCGCCTTCGTCTCCCTGCAGGACTACTACGACGACGAGCAGTACACGGAGAACGACAACTTCTACGCCAACCTCGTCGAGCAGGTGACCTTCGACGGCGAGACGTACGGCATCCCGATGGGGACCACCGCGTTCGCCGTCTACTACAACCCGGCGCTGTGGTCCGCGGCGGGGCTGACGGAGGCGGACTACCCGACCACCGTCGAGGAGCTCGTCGCGGTCGCCAAGAAGCTGACGGTCGACGCCGACGGCAACGGCGAGCCCGAGCAGTACGGCATCGCCCTGCCCGACCAGGACGCCGGGTTGCTCTCGGCGATGCTGCACTCCGGCGGCGGGGACTTCATCACCGACGGCGAGAACCGCCTGGTGTCCGACGAGAACGTCGCCACCCTGGAGCAGTGGCAGTCCGCGTACGTGAACGACAAGATCAGCCCGACCGGCATGGACGGCACGGCCGCGATGGAGCTGTTCGGCTCCGGCCGCGCCGCGATGATCGTCAACGGTCCCTGGGAGATCACCTCCGCCGAGAGCTTCGGCATCGAGGTGGGCGTCTTCCAGTGGCCGAGCGACTGGGTGCACGGCGTGGCGAACTACTGGTACGCGACCAGCATGAACGACAGCGAGGAGGAGCTCGACGGGGTCAAGGCCTTCGGCGACTTCTGGAACTCGCGCACCAGCCAGATCGAGTGGACGAAGTCCTACTACCCGCCGAACCGGGACGACATCGACGAGTCCGAGTTCGCCTACCCGATCATCGCCACGATCGCGGGCTTCTCGCCGCAGGCCCACTACTACGCCACCGGCATCTCGACCTCGGTCACCGACATCACGGCGGAGACGGACTCGATGATGACCCAGATCGCGCAGGGTGGCGACGTCGAGCAACTGCTCCAGGCGGCGTCCGACAAGATCGACGGCTACCTCGCCAACGAGTGACGAGCCCCCCGGCCGCCCGGCGCAGCGAGCGCGGGGCGGCCGGGGCACCCGTCACCCCGACACCGAAGGACGGTGGTCGATCCCATGTCGAACTCAGTGGTGTACAAAGCGCCCCGGTCCATCAGCCGGGCGAAGTCCTCCCCCGGCGCGCCCGCCCCCCGCCGCGGCTCGGTGCAGTCGCGCCGGCGCACCATCGCCGCCGCGGGCTTCCTGCTGCCCGGCATCGCGATCCTCGCGGTGTGGGTCTTCTACCCGACCTTCTACGCGCTGGCGATCTCGTTCACCAACGCCTCGGGCTTCAACCAGCCGAAGTTCATCGGCCTGGACAACTACGCGCGCATCGTCACCGACGAGGACACCCGCGGCGCGATCGTCAACACGATCGTCTACGCCGTCAGCTACGCCCCGCTGGTGATCGTGGTGGCGATCGCGATGGCGCTCCTGCTGAACCGCAAGGACCTGCCGATGCGGGGCCTCATCCGCACGGTCGTCTTCCTGCCGTTCATCATCTCGATGGCCGTCGCGGCCCTCGCCTGGAGCTTCCTGCTCGACGCGAACACCGGCCTGGTGCCCTACTGGGCCTCCCGGGTGCTGGGGACCTCGATGCCGGACCTGCTCAACGACCCGACGTGGGCGATGCCCACCGTGGTCCTGGTGGCGGTCTGGAAGAACTTCGGCTACTTCATGGTGATCTTCATCGCCGGCCTGCAGAACATCTCGGGCGAGCTCTACGAGGCCGCGCACCTCGACGGCGCGAACGCCTGGCGGCGGTTCTGGGCCGTCACGGTCCCGGGCCTGCGCCCGACGATGACCTACGTGATCATCCTCGCCGCGAACGGCGCCTTCCAGGCGTTCGACCAGATCTACATCATGACCAGCGGCGGCCCGGAGCGCTCCACCGAGACGATCGTGTACCGCGTCTACACCGAGGGCTTCAGCAACTTCCGGCAGGGTTACGCCGCCTCGCTGTCCTTCGTGCTGATGGCCATCACGATGGTCGTGGGCATCGTGCAGCTGAGCATCAACCGGCGGCAGGAGAGGGACCTCGCATGACGACCGCAACGCCCACCCGGCGCGCCGGCCGGCCCGTCGGCGCCCTGCACCGCAGCACCCCGGTCGGCCGGGCCGCGACGCTGCTCCTCGCGATCGCAGCAGCGGTCGTGTGCGCCTTCCCGCTCCTGGTCATCGTCATCACGGCGTTCTCGCCGAAGGACCAGGTGCTCTCCTACCCGCCGAAGCTGCTGCCGGACTCCTGGACGCTGGGCAACTTCCCGGAGGTGTTCGAGCGCATCCCCGTCGGGCAGCAGCTGCTCAACACCGTCCTGATGTCGGTCCTCGTGACGGCGTTCTCGCTGGTGCTGGACTCCATGGCCGCCTACGCCCTGGCCTGCATCGACTTCAGGGGGCGGGGGCTGGCGCTGGGCATCCTCGTCGCCACCATCATGATCCCGTTCCAGTCGCTGCTGGTGCCGCTGTACAAGATGCTCTCCGAGCTGGGGTGGGTCGGCACCATGGTCGGGCTGGTGGTGCCACGGGCCGCGGACGTCGCCGGGATCTTCCTGCTGCGGCAGTTCTTCGTGTCGATCCCCCGCGACCTCGACTCGGCCGCCCGCATCGACGGCGCCTCGGAGTTCCGCATCTACTGGAACATCGTGCTGCCCAACGCCACGGCGGGTCTGCTCACCCTCGGGATGTTCAACTTCATCGGCAACTGGAACGACATGATCTGGCCGATGACGATGACCAACAGCGCCGACGAGCGCACCCTCACCGCCGGACTGGCGCTGCTCAACGGCACCGCGCAGGGCGTCATCCCCTACGGGGTCAGCATGGCCGGCGCCCTCATCTCCGTGGTGCCCCTCGTGATCGTCTTCGCGCTCGTGCAGAAGCGCTTCATCGAGGGCGTCGCCTCCGCCGGGATCAAGGGCTGAGGCGCGCCGTGACCGCGCAGGCGACCACCGACCAGACGACCACCGGGCAGACCCGCCTCGCACCGACGGCGCCCGGCGTCACCACCACCGTCGTGCACCGCGGCAGCGTGGGCGAGGCCGGTTCCATGTACACCCGGCTCACGGCCTGCGACCCCGCGGGCCGCAACGCCGGCGCGCTGCTGCTCACCTGGGAGCTGCGGCTCGGTGTCACCGACCCCGGCGGCCCCGTCTTCCCCGTCCTGAGGTCGCTGGACGGGGGCCGCACGTGGCACGAGCACGCCCGCGTCACCGACCCGCTCGGCCGGGGCAACCGGTACCAGCCCGTCATCTACGAGCTGCCCGCCGACCTGGCGCACCTGCGCGCCGGGGACCTGCTGCTGGCGGGGAACTCGATCCCGGCCGACGGCTCCTCCACGACGCTGGTGCTGCACTCCAGCCGCGACGGCGGCGCCACCTGGGAGCTGGAGGGCGTCGTCGACGAGGGGGGACCGGCCGTCTACGACCCGTCCCGCACGTCGACGACGACGGCGGTCTGGGAACCGGACCTCCTCCTCGTCGACGGCGTGCTGCACGTCTGCTACGCCGACGAGCGGCGCAAGGCGCAGGGGATGCTGCAGACCATCTCCCGGCGCTCCACCCGGGACCTGCGCACGTGGGGTGACGTCGAGACCGTCGTCGGGGTGCCCAACCGGTGGACCCGGCCGGGGATGTTCGTCGCCACCGGCCCGCTGCCCGACGGCACCTACCGGGCGGTCGTGGAGGTCGTCGGGCCCCACGAGGTGCCGATCCACCTGCGCACCTCCGCCGACGGCGTCGACTGGGGCGACCCCGCCCAGCTCGGCCCCCAGCTCGTCGGCCGCGACGGCGTCTCCCTGTCCGGCACGCCGAACATCGCCTGGTGCCCCGACGGGCGCGGGGGCACGACCCTGCTGGCCACCGGCCGGCACTCCTGGCTGGACGGGCGGGAGGGCAACCACGCGCTCGTCAGCGACGACGGCGGCGCGACGTGGCGGTCCGTGAAGCTGCCCGTCCCGGCGGTGCGGCACGTGCACGGGGACTCGACGGGCTACTCCCAGTCCGTGCGGTGGAACGCCGCGGGCGAGCTGGTGCAGGCCACCACGGTGCGCGGCGCGACCGGCAGCAGCGACGTCGTGGTGGCGGTGGTGGAGGGCGACTGGCGCCGGCTCGTCGCCGACGAGGGGTGAACCGCGCCGGGGTCGGCGCAGCTCACCGGCGGGCGCGCCCGCTCACATCAGGCCGCTGAGCCCCACCACGGCCTCGGTGAGCATCTGGTCGTGCTGCTGCTCGCCGAGGGAGCCCTCCGCGAGGCGGTGGTCCAGGACGCGGCGCACCAGTTCCAGCGCGTCGGTGCGCGCCACCGTCAGGCCGTCCCCGCCCACCGACAGCAGCACCCGCAGCTCGCGGCCGTCGCCGTAGCTGGGCCCGGCCAGCCACAGCCCGCCCTCGTGCTGACCGACCAGGTGGTTCAGCTCGGCGGGGTCCATGGCCAGGACCGCGTGCGCGATGCGGTCGAGGTCGTAGACGTCGGTGTCCTCGTCGGCCATGACCCGATGCTGGCACCACGGCCGCCCCGGTGCGCGGCGGGAGCGGGACGTCCCCGCCCAGGGGTGGGGCGTACCCGGGCGGCGACGGCCCGTGGTGGCCGTGGTCCGCCCAGGTGGCGTTCGGCCCCCGGCACCACCCACCCGGTCCACCCCCGGCGCCGATCCGCGCCCCCCGCGCCCGGCACGGCGCCCACCCTGGCGCGCATGGCGAGC
>NZ_BAABIL010000083.1:0-14089 GCF_039542765.1 Kineococcus glutinatus | reverse complement strand
CGGTGCAGGGCGCGGCGGCGCACGGCCACGGCCGCCTGCTGCGCGCGGGCCAGCGCCGGCAGCGCCGCCACGACGTCGGCGACGCCGCAGCCGCGGTGCACCAGCCGCGCCGGGGTGGTCGCCCGGGCACCGGTGTTGCGCACGCGCACGACCTGCTCCAGCTGCGCACCGGCCACCGCCCGCCGCGGTCCCGACACGGTGACGACGAGGCCGCGCAGGCGCGGGCGCAGCATCCAGCCGGTGAGCAGCAGGGCGACGGCGGCGGCGGCCACGACCGCCAGCCACCCGTTGCCCAGCCCGGTGGCGGCCAGCGCGAAGCCGATCGCGACGTAGGTGGTGCAGCGGCCGGCGACGCTCAGCCGCACCGCGGTGGGAGCGCTCACCGGTGCACGGGGACGGGGACCTGCTGCACGATCCGCGCCAGCACCTCCTGCTGGGCCAGGGCGGTGCCCTGCGCGCCGTGCTCCGGCTCGGCCAGCACGAGGCGGTGGGCGAGCACGGGCACCGCCAGGGCCTGCACGTCGCAGGGCAGGACGTGCTCGCGGCCCTCCAGCACGGCGCGGGCCTGCGCGCAGCGCACCAGGGCGATGGCGGCGCGGGCGCTGGCCCCCAGCAGCACGCGCGGGTCGGTCCGGGTGGCGCGCACGACGTCCACGGCGTGCTCCACGACGGCGTCGGCGACGTGGACCTCCCGCACCGCGGCGCGCAGCGCCCGCAGCCCCGCGACGTCGAGCACGGGGCGCACCCGGCCGACGGTGGCGGCGCGCAGCTGGTCGCGCACGACCTGCCGCTCGTCGCGCGCCCCGAGCGGGCCGAGGACGACGCGCACCGCGAAGCGGTCGAGCTGGCTCTCGGGCAGGGGGTGGGTGCCGACCTGCTCGACGGGGTTCTGGGTGGCGAGGACGACGAACGGGTCGGGCAGCGGGTGGCGCCGGCCGTCGGCGGTGACCGCGCCCTCCTCCATCGCCTCCAGGAAGGCGGACTGGCTGCGGGGGGAGGCGCGGTTGAGCTCGTCGACGAGCAGGACGTGGGCGAAGACGGGGCCGGGCACGAAGCGGAAGCCACCGGAGGCGGCGTCCCACACCCCGCCGCCGGTGATGTCGGCGGGCAGCAGGTCGCCGGTGGCCTGGATGCGGCCGAAGCCGGCCCCGCTGGCCAGCGCGAACGCCTTGGCCAGCGTCGTCTTGCCGCTGCCGGGCACGTCCTCCAGCAGCACGTGCCCGCCGGACAGCACGGCGGTGGCGACGAGCTCGACGGCGCCGCGGCGCCCGCGCACGACCTGCTCGACGGCGCCGACGAGGGCGCGGGCGGCGTCGGTGGGGCTGGTGTGCACGGGGGTCCTCCGGAGGTGGGCGTCGTGGCGTGCATCGGCAGCGGGCGCCCCGGACTGGCCCGGGACGCCCGCCGCGTCCGCCGTCCGGAGCACGCGCGGCACCCGCTCGGCCCACGCTGGGGAGCACCCGCCCGGCACGGAGATCATCTGCTGCGTGCTAGAGTCGTCCTCGCTTCCGCACGGGCCGCAGGGCCCGTCGGGGTCACTCGTCCGGGTGGCGGAATTGGCAGACGCGCTAGCTTGAGGTGCTAGTCCTCGTATAGAGGGTGGGGGTTCAAGTCCCCCCTCGGACACTCCGGCAACACCGAAGCCCAGGTCTCCGACCTGGGCTTTTGTCATGGGTGCCGACCGCACGATGCCCCGGGTGCGACCAGCGGCGGATCCGGATCGGCGCGCACTTCGGACAACGCTTACCCAAAGCGCCACCGCAGGCGTTAGTGTCCTGTCAGCACCCGTGCTCGACGTCACCGCGGACGTCGGCACTCCCTCCCGCGTCCCGAGGTCCGCCTGAACCGCGCGCAGGTGTGACCGTTCACCCGACCGCTGCGACCCACCGCACTCATCCCACCCTCGACGACGAGACAGGTGATCGACGTGTCCGCACGACCCGCGCCACGCACCGGGCGTGGTGCCCGCCAGGCGGGTACCACGCTGCTGGCGGTGGCCCTCGCCGCCGGTGCCTCCGCGCCCGTGGCCGCCTCCGCCGCCTCCGGGCAGGACCTGCTGTTCGACTTCCAGTGCACGGGCAACGTCACCGCGCCCGAGCACACGGCCGTGCTGCCGACGACCACCTGGGCGGAGGGCGGTTCCGGGTTCCTGACGCCCCTGGCGGCGACCAGCTGCCGGGACCGCGGCGGCAGCGGCGACCCGGCGCTGCGCGACTTCGTGCTCCCCGGTGCGACGAGCACGTTCCGCGCCACCGTCCCCAACGGCACGTACAGCGTCGTGCTGCGCTCGGGTGACCTCACGGCCAGCAGCAACAGCGGCTTCGTCGTCAACGGGCAGGTGGTCCCGGCCCGCGGCACGGGGGCCGGGACCATCGACGAGCGTGTCGTGGAGAACGTCCAGGTCGTCGACGGCCGCCTGGACGTCGGCTTCTCCGGCTCGTCGATCCGGATCAACTCCCTCCAGGTGCTGCGCCCCGTCGCCGCTCCGCAGACCGTGGGCGCCGAGGTCGGCGCGACGGCCGCGGACCCGTCGGTGACGCTGTCGTGGCCGGCGGTGCCCGGCGCCACGGGCTACCGGGTGTACCGCTCGACGGCGGGGGCGGCGCCCGCCCGGGTCGCCGACGTGGCCGCCGGTGCGACGCCGACGTGGACCGACCGCGACGTCGAGCTCGCGGACGGCTACACCTACCAGGTCAGCTCCCTCGGTCGCACGGGTGTGGAGAGCGCCCCCTCGGCCGCCACCGACGTGACGGTCGTGGCGCCCGGCGTCCCGGTTCCGGCTGCCCCGGGCGCCCCCACCGTGAGCCGGGGCGGCGACGGTGCGCGCGTGTCCTGGGCGTCCGTCGCCGGCGCCGTGCAGTACGAGGTCTACCGCTCCGGTCCGGACAGGAAGCCCGTGCGCCTGGTGCGCGTCCAGGGGACGAGCTGGGTCGACGCCGGCGCCGAGCCCGGTGCCGCCTACGACTACCGCATCGCGGCCGTCAGCACCGGTGGCCGCTCGGCGCTGTCGGCGCCGACGCGGCTGGAGCGGGCGGTGCACCTGAAGCGCCAGGCCGAGCGGCTGGACCGGGCACCGGTCGCCGTGGCCGGCACCACGGGCGTCTACGTGGGCTGGCGGCTGCTGGGGCAGGACCCCCAGGACCTGCCCTTCCACGTGTACCGCGACGGCCGGCGCATCACCGCCCAGCCCCTGACCGGCGCCACGAACCTGCAGGACGCCGGGGGGAGCGCGGCATCGACCTACCGGATCAGCACCGTCGTCGGCGGTGTCGAGCGGTGGGCGACGGAGGAGTTCGGCGTCTGGGACCAGCAGACCCTGGACGTCCCCCTGCAGCGGCCGGCCGGTGGCACCACGCCGTCGGGGCAGGCGTACACCTACAACGCCAACGACGCCTCGCTGGGGGACGTGGACGGCGACGGGCAGTACGAGATCGTGCTCAAGTGGGACCCGTCCAACTCCCGCGACAACTCCCAGGCCGGCTACACCGGCAACGTCTACCTCGACGCCCTCGAGCTGGACGGCACCCGCCTGTGGCGCATCGACATGGGCAGGAACATCCGCGCCGGCGCGCACTACACCCAGTTCCAGGTGTTCGACTACGACGGGAACGGCAGGGCGGAGGTGGTCGCCAAGACCGCCGACGGCACCGTCGACGGCGCCGGAACGGTGATCGGCGACCCCGCGGCCGACTGGCGCAACTCCGGCGGCTACGTCCTGTCGGGGCCGGAGTACCTGACCGTCTTCGACGGTGCCAGCGGCGCGGCGGTGGACACCGTGGACTACGTGCCCCCGCGCGGGGACGTGGCCGCCTGGGGCGACGCCTACGGCAACCGCGTCGACCGGTTCCTGGCGGGCACGGCCTACCTGGACGGCGAGCACCCCAGCGTGGTGATGGCCCGCGGGTACTACACGCGCACCGTGGTCTCGGCCTGGGACTTCGACGGCGAGAACCTGACCTCGCGGTGGGTCTTCGACTCCGACGAAGCGGGGGACGAGTACGCGCACCAGGGCAACCACAACCTCTCGGTCGCCGACGTCGACGGCGACCAGAAGGACGAGATCGTCTACGGCTCGATCACCCTGGACGACGACGGCGGTGTCCTCCACAACACCGGGCTCGGCCACGGCGACGCGCTGCACGTGTCCGACTTCGACCCGTCCCGCCCCGGCCTGGAGGTGTTCGCCGCGCACGAGGCGATGGCGGCGTCGGGCAACCGGGGGGCGACCTACCGGGACGCGGAGACCGGCGAGATCCTCTGGTCCATCCCGGCCACCCGGGACACCGGGCGCGCGGCGATGGGCGACATCGACCCCACCCACCCCGGCGCGGAGGGCTGGGCCGTCGGCGGCGACGCGGCGTGGAACTCCCCCGTGGGGCAGCTCGTGGCGGCCGACGGAACCCTCATCGGCACCGCCATCCCGGCGGCGAACTTCCTCACCTGGTGGGACGGGGACCTGCTGCGCGAGATCGGCGACCACGACTGGAACACCACCACCAGCACCGGGGTGCCGACCATCTCCAAGTGGAACTGGCAGACCGACCGCGCCGAGGAGGTCTACCGCGCCACCGGGACCCTGTCGAACAACAGCACCAAGGGGAACCCGTCCCTGCAGGCCGACCTGTTCGGCGACTGGCGCGAGGAGCTGATCACCCGCACCGAGGACTCCTCGGCCCTGCGGATCGCCACCACGACCGACCTCACCGACGTGCGGCTGCGCACCCTGATGTCGGACCCCACCTACCGCCTGGGCGTGGCGTGGCAGAACACCGGCTACAACCAGCCCCCGCACACCTCCTACTTCCTCGGTGAGGGCATGACCACCCCGCCGGCGCCGAGCATCGCGCTGACCGGCACCGACCCCGGGCCGGCGCCGACCGTGGTGCCCTGGAGCGTGAAGGGTTTCTACGAGCCGGTGGACATGGGCGGCGTGCTCAACACGGTCAAGGGCGGCAGCACGGTCCCGCTGAAGTTCGAGGTGTTCGCCGGCGAGCGGGAGATCACCGACACCGCCCTGGTCGACGTCTCGGTGCGTGGCGTCCCGTGCGACGGCTCGGCCGGCAGCGACCCGGTGGAGGTGCTGGCCGCCGGGGGCACGGCGCTGCGCTACGACGCGGCCGCCGGGCGGTTCGTCCAGAACTGGAAGACGCCGAAGACCCGCGGCAGCTGCTACGCGGTGACGGCCACGGCCGCCGACGGCACGGCGGCGACGGCGTACGTCAAGACGCTCTGACGCAGCCGCCCGCCGCGGCGCACCCGCCACCGGCCCCCACCGCGCCCTGCGGTGGGGGCCGGTGCCGTCGTGCGGTGGGCGGGAGGGCTCCCGAGGACCGGCGGGTCAGGACCGCTGCGGCGCCGGAGCGCCCACCGACCGTCGAGCGCGGGGGCGGGAGCCGCGCCGGGTGGACTCGCGCTCCACGACGGCCCAGGGGCCCACGAAGTGCTCCGGGGTGGCGCTGGGGTCGCGCATCCGGCGCAGCAGCAGCCGCACGGTCGCCTCGACCATCGCGTCGTGGCCGGGGGAGACGCTGGACAGGGAGGGGACGGAGTACGCGGCGGCCGGCACGTCGTCGAAGCCGATGACGAGCACGTCGTCGGGTACGTGCACCCCCAGGTCGGCGAGCCCGCGCAGCGCTCCCAGGGCCAGGGTGTCGGTCGCGCAGAGCAGCCCGTCGGTCCGCGGCTGCCGGCGCAGGGCCTCCGCGGCGAGCGCGGCACCGGTGGACAGGTGGTTGGTGCGCTCCTGCACGGCGAGGGCCGTGGCGCCGGGGAACTCGGCCAGCGCCCTGCGCACCCCCGCCGCGCGCAGGCGGAAGGCGTCGTCCTGGTGGCCGCCGTCGTCGTCGGAGCGTTCCAGCGGCGGGGTGCCGATGACCGCGAGGTGCTCGCAGCCGCGCTCGAGCAGGAGCCGGGCGGCGGCCTCGGCGCCGGCGGTGTTGGACATCTCCACGTGGTCGAAGCGGTGCATGTCCTGCCGTTCGCCGAGCATGACCACCGGCAGGTCCCCCGCGAGCGCGGCGACGTCCGCGGAGCCGAGGCCGCTGGCGCTGAGGATCAGCCCGTCGTAGGCGTTGACCCGCGAGTCGGCGATCGCCTCCAGCTCGCCCTCGCGGTCGGCGCCGGTCTGCTCGACCACGACCCGCAGCCCCTCGCGGGCCAGGCGTGCGACGAGCCGGGCCCCGAGCATGCCGAAGTAGTGGCTGTCGAGCTCGGGCACCCCCAGCCCGATGATGCCCGTCCGCCCCCGTCGCAGGCTGCGGGCGGCGACGTTGACCTGGTAGCCGGTGCGGACGACCACGTCGAGGACCCGCTGGCGGGTCTGCGGGCTGACGTGGCGCCGGCCGGTGAGGACGTTGGAGACCGTCATGGTGGAAACCCCGGCGGCCTGGGCCACCTCGCGCATGGTCACCACGGGCGTTCCTCCGCTGCCTGACCGGGCGCCGCACGGCGCGCGGGATGGGGTGGGAACTACGGGCGACGATGGTGGCAGACCGGCGGGGGGGACCCTTGACAGCCGTGTCGGCCACCTGATTTTATCGATATTGCCACCGATGATCAGTGCTGAGGTCGTTGGCGACCACTTCTCTGGCCCCACATCCCCCCCCGCCGATCAGCACGTGCCGCGCCCGCCGCCCACCGCTGCTGCTCGTCAGCTCCTCGACGCTGCGCGCACCCCAGGAGACCACCGTGACGCTGCACCGCCGCAACGCCGCCTCCGTCCGCAACCCCCTCGAGCGCCTCGCGAGCACCGGGACCAGCCGCCGCACCTTCCTCGCGGCCCTGGCCGCCGGTGGCGCCGCCACCGCGCTGACCGGTTGCAGCACCTCCACCGAGGGCGGCAGCGGTGGCGACGGGCTGTCCTTCTTCTCCTGGGACGCCCAGGCGTCCATGCAGCCGGTGCTGGACCTGTGGGCCGAGCAGAACCCCGACGTGCCGATCGACTTCTCCCAGGCCCCGCCGGTCGCGGAGTACATCGCGGCGCTGCAGACGCGCGTGCTCTCGGGCACCGCCGCCGACGTCTTCATGATCGCGGCGGAGAACAAGACCAACCTCATCGACGGCAAGGCGGTCGCGGACCTGTCCGGCAAGCCGTACATGAGCGGGATCAACGAGTTCAACGCCGCCACCTACGGCCGCGACGGCAAGCCCTACGGCATGTCCGTGGCGTCCTGGGGTGCCGGCATCGCGTACAACCGCGAACTGCTGGGCCGGGTCGGGGCTGACACCGTCCCCGAGACGTGGGACGAGTTCCTCGCCCTGTGTGCCGAGCTGAAGGCCGCGGGCGTCGCGCCGTACATCGAGGCGGTCACCGGTCCCTCCCTCGTGGTCGCCGGTTTCCTCGGTGCCCGGAACCAGGCGCAGGGCGGCACCATGGACCAGAAGATCTTCGACGGTTCGAGCTCCTTCGAGGAGCAGTGGACCGAGCCCCTGGCGCAGTGGCTGCGCCTGTGGGACGAGGGTTACGCCACCCGCGACGCCGTCGGGATCACCGGTGAGCAGGGCCGCGAGGAGTTCGCCCAGGCCCGCGCGGCCATGACGGTCACGGGCCCGTGGGACGTCCCCACGCTGCGCTCCTCGGCCCCCGACCTGGACTTCGCGATCGCGCGCATCCCGGCGCTCGCGGGCGGCTCCACCTTCCTGGCCGGTGCCGCCGCGCCGGGCTACGCCGTCAACAGCAAATCCGACAAGGCCGAGCTGGCCGACCGCTTCCTCACCTTCCTGGCCAGCGAGGAGGCCATCCGCGCCTACCACGAGTCCACCGCGTCCATCACGACGACCGCGAACTTCGAGCCCGACGTCGACCCGGCGCTGGAGGTCGTGGCCGAGGGGGTGCGCGCCGGGGACATCTACCTGCCGCAGATCGCCTGGACGCGCGCCGAGGACAAGCTCAACGAGACCGGTGGCGCGCAGGCGCAGCTGCTCGTGCAGGGCAGCCAGTCCCCGCAGGGGATGGCCGCGGAGATGGACCGCACCCTGGCTTCGGCGTGATGTCCGGCCCGGTGCGGCAGGACGTGCAGGCGCCCCCACCGGCACCGCGCGGTGTCCTGGCCGCCGGCCCCGTCGTCCCCGGCGCAGCGGCCCCGACCGCCCTGCGCGGACGGGGGCCCCAGGCGGGCTGGCAGCAGGTCGCCGGGCACCAGGCCTTCCTCGTCCCGGTCATCGCGGTGTTCGTGGTGCTGTTCCTGGTGCCGCTGGCGCAGACCTTCTACTACAGCTTCACCGACTTCTCCGGGTACAGCCTCGACGCGCGGTGGGTGGGGCTGGCCAACTACGGCCGGATCCTCACCGACCCCTCGATGCTGGCCGGGCTCGGCTTCACCATCGGTTTCGCGGTGGCCCAGACCGCCGTCATCACCGCGCTGGCCATCCCGCTCGCCGTGGCCCTCGACCGCGCCTTCGCGGGCCGCGCGCTGGTGCGCTCCCTGCTGTTCTTCCCCGCGGTGCCCAGCATCGCCGTGCTGGGCCTGGTCTGGGGCTACATCCTCTCCCCGCTGGGCTCGGGGGTGCTCAACTCCGTCATCGCCGCCCTCACCGGCCTGGGCCCGGTCCCCTTCCTGGCCGACCCGTGGCTGGCCCGCGCCTCCGTCGTCCTCGTGGCGGTCTGGTCGCAGGTCGGCTGGCACGCGGTGCTCTACCTGGCCTACCTGCAGTCGATCCCCTCGGACTACTACGAGGTGGCGACCATCGACGGTGCCGGTCGCGGCCAGCAGTTCCGGCACATCACGCTGCCGCTGCTGACCCCCGCCATCTCGATCAGCACCTTCCTGCTGATGACCAACGGGCTGAAGGTCTACGACCTGCCGTTCACGCTGACCGGTGGCGGACCGGGGTACTCCACCTTCACGCTGACCCAGTCGATCATCACCAGCGGCGTCGCGCAGGGGGAGTACGGGCGCGCATCGGCGCTCGCCGTCCTGTTCACCGTGGCCGTGGGGGCCGTCTCCCTCGGCCAGCTGCTCCTGTCCCGCCGCCTCGAGGGGAGGATCCGATGAGCACCGCGGCCGGCGCACCGGCCGCCCCGCGCGCGAGCCGGCCTCGGCAGGGGGTCGAGTACTGGGTGCGCACCGCCGTCATGGCCGTGCTGGCGGCGCTGGTGGCGGTACCCCTCTACTACGTCGTCGTCAACACCTTCAAGACCCAGGCCGAGATGTCCAGCTCGCCGCTGGCCCTCCCCTCGCGCCTCTACCTGGACAACTACGTCGAGGTCTTCGGCACCGTCCCGCTCGTGGCCAGCTTCGCCAACACCCTGGTCATCACCGTCGCCTCGGTCGCGGTGATGCTCCTGGTGGGGGCCATGGCGGCCTACACGATGGTCGTGCGCTCCTCGCGCTTCAACACCGTGCTCGGGCTGTGCCTGCTGGCGGCCTTCGTCATCCCCGGCCAGTCCACCCTGATCCCGCTGTACCGCTTCCTGGTCGGCATCGGGCTCATCGACACCCTCACGGGTCTGGTGCTGCTCTACAGCGCCGGCTCGATCTTCTGCTACTTCCTCATCCAGGGGTACATGCGCACCCTGCCCTTCGAGATCATCGAGGCCGCGCGCATCGACGGTGCCGGTCCCTGGCAGATCTTCTGGCGGATCGTGCTGCCGCTGGTGCGGCCCATCCTCATCACCGTCGGGGTGTTCCAGACGATGTGGGTCTGGAACGACTTCATCACCCCGAACGTCTTCCTCACCAGCTCCGCCAACCGCACGATCGTGCTGCAGGTCTACAGCGCCGTCGGCCAGTTCAGCACCGACTGGCCGTCGTTCATGACCCTGAGCGTGCTCGCGATCGCACCCGTGGTGGTGTTCTTCGTGTTCACGCAGCGGCACATCGTCGCCGGCCTGATCGGCGGCGCCGTCAAGGGCTGAGGACGCAGCCGCCCGGGCCCGCCCCCTCACCCCGCCGCGGGGCTCGGCGCGCGGTGCCGGTGGCGCCGGCGGCGGCGTTCGGCGCTGCGCTGCCCGAGGGTGTAGATGACCGGCACCACGACGAGGGTCAGCAGCGTGGAGCTCACCAGGCCGCCGATGACGACCAGCGCCAGCGGCCGGGAGATGAACGCGCCGCCCCCGGTGACGCCCACCGCCATCGGCAGCAGCGCGAAGATCGTCGCGGCGGCGGTCATCACGATGGGCCGCAGCCGCTTGCGGGCGCCCTCGGTGACGGCGTCCTCCAGGTCGCGGCCGCGGGCGCGGTACTGGTTGACGAGGTCGATGAGCACGATCGCGTTGGACACCACGATGCCGATGAGCATCAGCAGCCCGATGAGCGCCGGGACCCCCAGCGGCGTGCCGGTGACGAGCAGCGCCACCAGCGCACCCGTGGCCGCGAACGGCACCGACACCAGCAGGATGAGCGGCTGCACGAGGCTGCCGAACGTGGCCACCAGCACGACGTAGACGATCGCGATCGCCAGCACGAGGGCCAGGCCCAGGTCGGCGAACGCGTCCGCCTGGTCCGCGGCCACGCCCCCGACGACGACCTGCGCCCCGCCCGGCAGCTCCAGGCCCTCCACCCGCTCGGTGAGCTCGGCGGTGAGGGCGCCGACGTCGTCCCCGGCCGGGGTCACCGCCACGGTCGCGGTGCGCCGCCCGTCCTGCCGGGTGATCGCCGACGCCACCTCGACGACGTCCACGGCGGCCACCTGCGCCAGCGGCACGGTGCCGCCCGCACCGGTCAGCGGCGCGGCGCGCAGCTCCTCGACGGTGGTGGGGGACCGCCCGACCGAGGCGCGCACCGCCACCGGCCCGTCGCCGAGGTCGACCTCGCCGATCTCGGGGTCGGTGAGCAGGCCCGCGACGGTCGTGGCCACGGCGGTCTCGGTGAGCCCCGCCGCGGCCGCCGCGGCGCGGTCCACCGTCACCTGCACGACCGGCTGGTCGGCGGCGAGGTTGCTCGACACCGCCGAGGCGCCCCCGACGTCCGCGACGGCGGCGCGCACCCGCTCGGCGGCCTCGTCGAGCACGGTCACGTCGTCGGCGGTCACCACCAGGTCGACGGTGGAGCTGCCGAAACCGTTCTGCCCGGCGGCCACGTCGATCCCCGTGACGGGCTCGGCCACCAGGTCCGCCACCGCCTCGCGGACCGCGTCGGTGGCGGCCACGCCGTCGGCGTCCTCCGCGAGGGTCAGCGCGAACGTCGCACGGGCCTCGGCCCCACCACCGAAGGCCGCCGCGGCACCGCCGTCGGAGCCCACCGACGTCTGCACGGTCCGCACGTCCTCGAGCTCCAGCAGCACCGCCTCGACCCGGCGGGCGGCCTCGTCCTGCGCCTGCAGCGACGTGCCGGGGGCGAAGGACTGCGTCACCGTGACGGCGTCCTGGCCGCTGTCGCCCAGCAGGTTCGTCTCCAGCAGCGGGGTGAGCGCCACGGTCCCGGCGAGCACGGCCACGGCGATCCCGAGCGCGGTCACCGGCCGGCGCAGCGAGGCCGCCAGCACCGGCAGGTAGGTGCGCTGCCACACCCCGCGCCGCTCCCGCGCCTCGGCCTCCTGCCGGGCGGCCTCGGCGGCGGCCGCGTCCTGCGCGGTGCGGGGTGCGCGCAGGAACCAGCGCGCCAGCACCGGCACGATCGTCAGCGACACGAACAGCGAGGCGCCCATCGCGATGGCCACGGTGAGGGCGAACGGTCGGAACAGCTCCCCGACGAACCCGCCGACGAACCCGATGGGGGCGAACACCGCCACCGTGGCCAGGGTGGAGGAGGTGATGGCACCGGCCACCTCGCGCACCGCCCCGAGGATCGCGGGGGTGCGCTCCTCGGCGTAGGACAGGTGCCGCTTGATGTTCTCGATCACGACGATCGAGTCGTCCACCACGCGCCCGATGGCGATGGTCAGCGCCGCCAGCGTCAGCAGGTTCAGCGTGTACCCGGTGAGGCGCATCACCGTGAACGCGACGAGCAGCGACAGCGGGATCGACACCGCCGAGACGAGCGTGGAGCGCAGCGAGGCCAGGAACAGCAGGATGACGACGACGGCGAACAGCAGGCCGAGGGCGCCCTCGGTGGCCAGGCCCTCGATGGACTCGGTGATGAACGGCGCCTGGTCGAACACCACCTCCACCCGCACGCCCTGCGCGTCGAGGTCCCCGCGCACGTCGCCCAGCACGGCGGCGACGGCCTCGGAGGTCTCCACGACGTTGCCGTCGGGGCCCTGCGTCACGGCGACCCCCAGCGACGCCTCGCCGTCCAGGCGGGAGAACGACGTGGCGGCGGCCTCGCCGTCGACGACCTCGGCGACGTCGCCCAGGGGCACCACCGACCCGGTGGCCGACGTCAGCGGCAGCGCCGCCAGGTCGGCCGGCCCGGTCAGCGGCGTGCCCACCTGCACCGACAGGGTCTGCTCGCCCTCGGTGATCGTGCCCGCCGGCAGCCGCGCCCCGTTGGCGTCGAGGACGCCGAGCACCGCCTGCGGCGTGAGCCCCGCGGCCAGCAGCGCCGGCAGGTCCACGTCCAGGGTGACCTCCCGGGTCGCGGTGCCGGTGACGGTGACGGCGCGGACGCCCTCGACCTGTTCCAGGCGCGGCACGAGGGAGTCCTCCACCACCCCGGCCAGCTCCTCGGGCCCCGCGCCGCCGGACGCGGCGAGCTGCACCACGGGCAGGTCGTCCACCGACCCGGCCAGCACCTGCGGCTCGACGGCCTCGGGCAGCTGGTCGGCCACCTGGTCCACGGCGCTGCGCAGCTCCTGCACCGCGCGGGTCACGTCGGTGCCGAACGCGAAGGTCACGGTGGTCGCGGACAGGCTGCTCGCCGCGGTGGAGGTGACCTCCTCCACGCCGTCGACGCCGCGGGCGGCGGTCTCCACCGCGGTCGTCACCTGCTCCTCGACGACCTCGGGGGAGGCGCCGGGGTAGACGCCGACCACCGCGGCGGCGGGGAAGGCGACGGAGGGGATGAGCTCCTGGCGCAGCGCGCCGAGGCTCACCACCCCGAGCAGGGCGATGGCGACCGTCACGAGGGCGGTCAGCGCGCGGTGGGCCAGGGAGAAGCGGGCGAGCCGGTGCACGAGAACCCATCGTGGGTGGCGCGGCGCCCCGGCGCCAGGTCGGGCCGGTGGGCCCGCTCACCTCACCGGTCGTGCACCGACCCGGCGCGGCGGGGGAGCGGTTGCGCCCCCACCTGCGCGCGGTGCTCAGCCCGGTGCGGCGCAGCGGAAGCGGTGCGTGCCGCCGCCCACCCGGCAGGTGGTGCCGTCGGGCAGCTCGACGTCGGCCGCGGTGCCCGGCGGTAGCACGGCCTCGAGGACGAACGTGCCGCCGGCGGTGGACCAGGACACCTCGAACCGGCCGGCGCGGGTGTCCTGCCTCGTGTGCGCCGCCGTCAGCCGGCTGGTCGGCACCGGCGCGATCCGCACCCGCCGGTAGCCGGCCTCGTCGGGCCCGGGGAACGCCGGCAGCCGCAGCCCCGCGACGTGGGTGTGCAGGAACGAGGCCACGGCGCCCTTGCTGTAGTGGTTCAGCGAGCCGCGCGCGGTGCCGTCGGCGGAGATCCCGTCCCACCACTCCCACACGGTGGTGGCGCCGGCGGCGAGCATCCCCAGCCAGGACGGGTCGCCCTCGTCGAGCAGCAGCTCGTACGCGACGTCGCCGTGGCCGGTGTCGGCCAGCACCGGCAGCAGCATCCCGGTGGCGAGGAAACCGGTGCCGAGGTGCGTGCCGGCCGCGCGCACGAGCTCGACGAGCCGGCCGGCGGTGGCGGGGCGCAGCCGGGCCGGGACGAGGTCGAACGCGAGGGCGCGCACGTAGTTGGCCTGCGACTCCTCGGTGAGCCGGCCGTCCTCCCCGAGGTACTCGCGCCGCCACGCCTCGCGGGCTCCCGCCGCGATCGCGGAACAGCGCTCGTCCACGTCGGGCCGGCCCAGGACGCGGGCCGCGCGCGCGACCAGCAGCGCGGAGCGGTGCAGGTACGCGGTGGCGACGATGCCGTGGTCGGCGCCTGGATCCGGGCGCGGGGGGACACCCGGTTCGAGCCACTCGCCGAAGTGGAAGCCGGTGTCCCACAGGAAGCGCTCGTGCGGGGCCGGCACCGTCCGGCGCGCCGCGCGCACCGGGTGGCGGGCCGCGGCCGCGCGGGAGGCGGCGTGCTCCACCCAGCGCAGCGCG
>NZ_BAABIL010000082.1:0-4959 GCF_039542765.1 Kineococcus glutinatus | reverse complement strand
CGCCGACGGCGTCGGCCACGCCGAGCGCGTCCTGGACGCTGCCGCCGCGGGGGAGCGCCGGCCCCTGGCCGCGGCCCGCGCGGTGGGCGTGGCCCTCGGTCGCGGCGGCGCCGGCCTCGTCAACGCCGTCGACGCCGACGTGGTGACCCTGGGCGGGCTGGCCGCCCGGCTGCTGCGCATCGTGGGCGAGGACGTCCACGACGCTTTCGCCGACGGGCTGGTGCGCTACCGCCGCCGCGCCGCGCCGCCCCTGCTCCCCGCGGCCCTGGGTGACGACGGACCGCTCGCGGGTGCCGCCGAGCAGGTCTGGATCCGGTCGTGGCCGCTGCTCTGAGCCGCCCGGGCCGCTCGCGCGGTGGAGGCCGGGACCCGCGCGAGGAGGATCAGAAGCGGAACGGGGCCGGTGGGGTCGACAGCACCGCGCGCGGGCAGTCCTGCAGCCGCAGGTCGCCGTGCCCGAGCGCCTCGTCGCACAAGGACTCCACGCTCCAGCCGAGCTGGCTGCCGATGCGGGAGACCGTCACGCGGTAGATGGTGATCTCGTACTTGGTGGGCGTGCCGTGGACGATGTGGATGCTGCCGACGAGCTCCGAGCCCGCCGGGTCGCCCGCCTCGCCCCAGGGGCGGTCGTAACGGCTCCACAGGCTCGGCTGCGCCCGCCAGAGGCCGCCGCTGCCCACGTCCTGCAGCGCCAGCTCGACCAGGATCGTGCGGGCGGCCGCCTCGGGCACGATCGCGGCCGGGCGGATGACCTCGGAGATCTCCGCCGCGGCGGCCTCACCGGCTCCGGCGCCGTGGCGCGATGGGTCGCTCACCGCGCCAGCGTCCCACGAGTGCTCACCCTTCGCACACCCCGGTTCGCCCGCAGTGGTGACGACGCGCCCGCCCGCGACGCGCCGGAGTTGCTGGTTCCGGCCCCTGCCGTGGGGCATGATGTCCCGCTGTACGACGGCGCGCCACGTGGCCGACGGGTGCTGTACACCGCTGCGGTGAGGTCGTTTTGGGGAAGGCGCCCTCACCACCGACGCAGAGGAGGAACGCATGTCCGGTGCGACCACACGTGGCGTGCTCTTCGTGCACTCCGCACCACGAGCGCTGTGCCCGCACATCGAGTGGGCCGCCAGTGGTGTCCTCGGCATGCGCGTGGTGCTCGACTGGACGCCGCAGCCGGTCGCACCCGGGTGCCAGCGCACCGAGCTGGTCTGGCAGGCCGTCGCGGGCACCGGTGCCCGCCTGGCCTCCGCGCTGCGCGGCTGGGCGCACCTGCGCTTCGAGGTGACGGAGGAACCCAGCCCCGGGGTCGACGGGGGGCGCTGGAGCCACACCCCGGCCCTCGGGATCTTCCACGCCACCACCGACGTGCACGGCAACGTCCTCGTCACCGAGGACCGCATCCGCGCCGCCCTGGAGTCCGCCGACCCCCAGCGCTGCCGCGACGCCCTCGCCGTGGCCCTCGGCGACCCGTGGGACGCCGAGCTGGAGCCCTTCCGCTGCGCCGGCGAGGGTGCCGACGTGCGCTGGTTGCACCAGGTCGGCTGACCGCCCCGCAGCCCCGCCACGCACCGGCGCCCCACGACCGCGTCGGGTCGTGGGGCGCCGGTGCGCGCGGCGGGCGCGCTCAGCCCGCCGTGCGGAAGGCGAGGCTCGCGTTGTGCCCGCCGAAGCCGAAGGCGTTGTTGAGGGCCACCAGGTCACCGGTGGCCGGCAGCGGGCGCGGGTCCTTGCGGACCACGTCCAGCTCCACCGCTGGGTCCAGGTCGTCGATGTTGATCGTGGGCGGCGCCAGCCGTTCCCGCAGGGCCAGGACGGTCAGCACGCTCTCCACGGCACCCGCCGCGCCGAGCAGGTGCCCGGTCATCGACTTGGTCGCGGAGACCGCCACCCCGTCCAGCGCCGCGCCCAGGCCCGCGCGCAGGCCCTGCACCTCCGCCACGTCACCGATGGGCGTGGAGGTGGCGTGGGCGTTGACGTGCACGACGTCGGAGGGGCTCAGGTCACCGCTGCGCAGCGCGTCCCGCAGCGCGCGGGCGGCTCCGGCCCCCGTGGGCTCCGGCGCGGTGATGTGGTGTGCGTCGGCGGACAGCCCCGCGGAGACGACCTCCGCGTGGATGCGGGCCCCCCGGGCGCGGGCGTGCTCCTCGGCCTCCAGCACGAGGATGCCGGCGCCCTCGCCCAGGACGAAGCCGTCGCGGGCGGAGTCGAAGGGACGCGAGGCCCGCGCGGGGTCCTCGTTGCGCGTCGACATCGCGCGCATCGCCGCGAAGGCCGCGATGGGCAGCGGGTGGATCGCCGCCTCCGTGCCACCGGCGATCACCACGTCGGCGCGGCCGGTGCGGATCATGTCCAGGGCGTAGGCGATCGCCTCGGCACCCGAGGCGCAGGCGCTGACGGGGGAGTGGGCCCCGACCCCGGCGCGGAACTCCAGGCTCACGGCGGCGGTGGAGCTGTTGGCCATCAGCATGGGCACCGTCAGGGGCAGGACGCGCCGCGCGCCCTTCTCCCGGAGGGTGTCGTAGGCGGTGAGCAGGGTCCAGATGCCGCCGATGCCGGTGCCGATCACCGAGCCGAGACGATCGCTCTCCACCTCCGGGCTGCCCGCGTCCCGCCACGCCTCGCGCGCGGCCAGGACCGAGAACTGCGCCGAGGGGTCGAGACGCTTGACCTCCTGCCGGGTGAGGACGTCCGCGGCCGGCACCGCCGCCTGCGCGGCGAAGCGGATGGGCAGCTCGTGCTCGTCGAGCCAGTCCGCCGAGATGGTCCGGGCGGCGGAACGGCCCGCCAGCGCCGCCTCCCAGGTGGACGCCACGTCGCCACCCAGGGGCGTCGTGGCCCCGAGCCCAGTCACGACGACGCGCCGTGGGGTCGCGGTCATGGTCGGTCAGCTCCTTCGAGTGCGGTCAGCTTGGAGTGCGGTCGGCCGGGTGCGGCCGGGGGTGCGCTGCCGGCCGGCGCCGGGGCCGCCCGGCAGCGGGCGGCCCCGGCCGCGGCTCAGCCCTGGGCCTGGGAGATGTAGGCGACGGCGTCGCCCACGGTCTTGAGGTTCTTCACGTCCTCGTCGGGGATGCGCACGGAGAACCGCTCCTCGGCGTTCACGACGATGGTCATCATCGACAGGGAGTCGATGTCCAGGTCCTCGGTGAAGGACTTGCTCGCCTCGACGCTGTCGGTGGGCAGGCCGGTCTCCTCGTTGATGATCTCGGCGAGACCGCTGAGGATCTCCTGCTCGCTGGCCATGCGCTCTCCTTCGGTGGCGGACGGGACCCGGTCGGTCCCGCCGGGGGCCCGGGCGCAGGACGCGGCCCGGGGGGTCTGGGGTGGGGCCGCACACGGCCCCGGGTCAGGGCAGGCGGACGACCTGGGCCGCGTAGGACAGGCCCGCGCCGTAGCCGATGAGGAGGGCCAGCCCGCCCGAGGGCACCTCGCCGTCGGCGAGGAGGCGCTCCATCGCCAGCGGCACCGAGGCCGCCGACGTGTTGCCCATGTCGACGATGTCGCGCGCGATCCGCACGGACTCCGGCAGCTTGAGCTGCTTGACCATCGCGTCGATGATCCGCGCGTTCGCCTGGTGGGGCACGAACGCGTCGAGGTCCTCCGCGCGCACCCCGGCCGCGTCCAGCGCCCGCTGCGCCACGGGCGCCATCTGCCACACCGCCCAGCGGAACACCGTCTGCCCGGCCTGCTCGAGGTAGGGCCACGGCGCCTGCTCGGGCGCTGCGGCGGCGGCCTCCACGGCGACCTGCTCGGCGGCCGCGCCGGCCGCCGGGGCCTCGCGCTCGCGCAGCTGCAGCCAGGACACCTTCGAGCGGATGGCGTCGGCCTGCCCGCCGTCGGAGCCCCAGACGGTGGGGCCGATGCCCGCCTCCTCGGAGGGGCCGATCACCACGGCCCCGGCCCCGTCGGCGAAGAGGAACGCCGTGGAGCGGTCGTGGACGTCGGTGAAGTCCGACAGCTTGTCCACGCCGACGACCAGCACGTGCCCGGCGGTGCCGCCGCGCACCAGGTCCGCGCCGAGCGCCACGCCGTGGCAGAAGCCCGCGCAGCCGGCGGACACGTCGAACGCGGCCGCCGGGGTGGCGCCCAGCCGGTCGGCGACGATCGCCGCGGCGGCCGGCGTCTGGTACGGGTGCGACACCGTGGCCAGCACCACGGCGTCGACGTCCTCCCCGGCCAGCCCCGCCGCGGCCAGCGCCTTGGCCGCGGCGTCCTCGGCCATGTCGACGACGCCGACCTCCGGGGCGGCCCAGCGGCGCGTCACGATGCCCGTGCGCTGGCGGATCCACTCGTCGGAGGAGTCGATCCAGGTGCAGACCTCGGCGTTGTCGATGACCCGCGGCGGCCGGTGTGCGCCGACGCCGAGGATGCGCGCCTGGCGGGAGGGGGTGGTGCCGATCCGCACCGCGCCGCTCACCGGGCACCCGCCGCGGCGGTCTCGGACACGGCCTGAGCGGCCTCGGGCGCCGCCGGGGAGGAGCCGTGCTCGGCGACGAGCGCACGGGCCCGCTCCAGGTCGTCGGGCGTCTTCAGCGCGAGCACCTCCACCCCCTTCAGGGACCGCTTGGCGAGGTTGGCCAGCGTCCCGGCCGGGGCGAGCTCCAGCAGCGCGGTGACGCCCAGGGCGGCGAAGCGCTCGGTGCACAGGTCCCAGCGGACCGGGCGGCTGACCTGCGCGACGATCCGGCGCAGCACCTCGGCGCCGTCCTGCAGCACCGCGCCGTCGGCGTTGGAGACCACCGGGGTGCGGGCCGGCGACGTCGCCACGGCCGGGGCGAGCGCGGCGAGCACCTCCACGGCCGGGGCCATGTGCTCGGTGTGGAAGGCGCCGGCCACCTGCAGCGGCACCACCCGCGCCCGCGCCGGCGGCTGCTCGGCGACGGCGGCCAGCGCCCCGGGCGTGCCGGCGGCGTCGCCCTCCCCGGCGCCGTTGGCGTTGGCGGCGGCCAGCCCGTGCCGGGCCAGCGC
>NZ_BAABIL010000081.1:0-1744 GCF_039542765.1 Kineococcus glutinatus | reverse complement strand
ACCTCCACCGGCACCCGCGCCGGCAGCCGCGTGCCGTCGGCGGTGTGCTGCTCGCTCACCACCTCGCCGAACCGGTGGATGCGGCTGACCAGGTCGCCCCGGTCGTACGGCAGGACCACGTCCACCGCGACGTCCGGGTGCGGCAGCTCCTCCGCGATGACGGCGCGCAGCTCCTCGATGCCCTCGCCGGTGCGGGCGGAGACGGCCACCGCGCGCCGCTCCCGGCGCATGATCCGGCGCACGACCTCCGGGTCGGCCGCGTCGGTCTTGTTGACCACCACGACCTCCTTCACCGTGCCGGCCCCCACCTCGGCGAGCACCTCGCGCACCGCGGCGAGCTGTCCCTCGGGGTCCGGGTGCGAGCCGTCCACCACGTGCACGACCAGGTCGGCCCCCGACACCTCCTCCAGGGTCGAGCGGAACGCCTCGACGAGCTGGTGGGGCAGCTGGCGCACGAAGCCCACCGTGTCGGCGAGCACGTACGGCCGGCCCTCGGGGGTCTGCGCCCGCCGCACCGTCGGGTCCAGCGTCGCGAACAGCGCGTCCTCCACCAGCACGCCCGCCCCGGTGAGGCGGTTGAGCAGCGAGGACTTGCCCGCGTTGGTGTAGCCGGCGATCGCCACCGACGGCACCGCGCTGCGGTTGCGGGAACCGCGCTTGGTGTCGCGCGCGGTCTTCATCTCCTTGATGTCGCGGCGCAGCTTGGCCATCCGGGTGCGGATGCGGCGCCGGTCCAGCTCGATCTTCGTCTCACCGGGGCCGCGGGAGCCGATGCCCGCACCGCCGGCGACGCGACCACCGGCCTGCCGGGACATCGACTCGCCCCACCCGCGCAGCCTGGGGAGCATGTACTCCATCTGCGCGAGCTCCACCTGCGCCTTGCCCTCCCGGGACTTGGCGTGCTGGGCGAAGATGTCGAGGATCAGCGCGGTGCGGTCCACGACCTTGGCGTTGACGATGTCCTCCAGGCCGCGGCGCTGGGAGGGGCTGAGCTCGCCGTCGCAGATGACGGTGTCGGCGCCGGTGGCGGCGACGACGTCACGCAGCTCGGCGGCCTTGCCGGCGCCCAGGAACGTCGCCGGGTCGGGGGTGCCGCGGCGCTGGATGACGCCCTCGACGACCTCCGAGCCGGCGGTGGCGGCCAGGGCGGCGAGCTCGGCGAGGGAGACCTCCGCCTCCTCCGCGGTGCCGCTGGTCGCGAGGCCGACGAGCACCACGCGCTCCAGGCGCAGCTGGCGGTACTCGACCTCGGTGACGTCGGTGAGCTCGGTGGACAGGCCGGCGACGCGGCGCAGGGAGCGCCGGTCGTCGAGGTCGAGCTGGTCGCCGTCGTAGTCCTCGTCCACGTCGGTGGCCGCGACCCCGTCGGCGCCCGCGCCCGCCGTCCCGTGCCCCGCCAGGATGCGGGCCAGCGCGCGGTCCATCTCGGCGCCCTGGGTCTCCGCCCGGTCCTCGTGCACGGCCACGGTGGGCTGGGTCTGGTCGTTCATGGACCTCCTCGGTCACGCCTGCGGGTTCCCCGCAGGTCGGGGGTGGCGCATCACCGCGCCGGGTACCCGCAGGCTCTCAGTCCAACGACCCCGGGCACGAGCCAATTCCACCGCACCGGGGTGCCTAGGCTGCTGCGGCGCACCGGGAGGGCCCCGGGCGGCGCGCGGGGAGGCCGGGGCACGTGCCGGAGGATCAGCAGGACACCGGGCAGCAGGACACCGGGCAGCAGGACACCGGGCAGCAGGACACCGGG
>NZ_BAABIL010000080.1:0-10884 GCF_039542765.1 Kineococcus glutinatus | reverse complement strand
GGCGGAGCAGCTCGTCGGCGGCTGAGCGGGCGGAGCAGCTCGTCGGCGGCCGAGCGGGCGGAGCAACTCGTCGGCGGCCGAGCGGGACGCAGCAGGGGACGTCCCGGTCGGGACGTCCCCTGCTGGTGCGCCGGCGGTGGCGTCAGTAGCCCATGGCGCTCTGCAGCTCCCCGGCGCCGTCGGCGAGCTGCTCGGCGACCTCCCGCACGCGGCCGGCCACGGCGGCGGCGTCGTTGGTGGAGCGGGCGATGTTGTCCACGCGCCCGGAGATCTCGCCGGCGGTGGCCGACTGCTCGTCCACGGCGCCGGCGATCGTGGTCTGCTGGGCCTCGATCTCGCCGATGAGGGCCACGATGCGGCCGATGGCGTCGCCGGCGCTGGCCGAGTCCGCCTGGATGGTCGCGATCATCGCGGAGATCTGGTCGGTGGCCTCCGCGGTGCGGCGGGCCAGCTCCTTGACCTCGGTGGCCACGACGTTGAAGCCGCGGCCGGCCTCCCCGGCGCGGGCGGCCTCGATGGTGGCGTTCAGCGCGAGCAGGTTGGTCTGCTCGGCGATGGCGGTGATGAGCCGGGAGATCGAGCCGATCTCCTCGCTGGAGGCGGCGAGCTTGGCGACGCTGTCGCTGGCGTGCTGGGCGGAGGCCACGGCGGTGCCGGTGCTGCTGGCGGCCGCGCTGGCGCCCGTGGAGATCTCCCGGATGGAGCCGGTGAGCTCGCCGGCGCCCTGCAGCAGCGCGTCGGCCTGGCTGGCGGCGGCCCCGGCGGAGCCGGCCAGCTCGTCACCCAGCGCGGCCAGGGACGCGCCGTACTCGGCGATGCGGCCGGTCGCGGCGCGGGCGCCCTCGGTGACGCGGGTGAAGTCGCTGACGTCCTCCCAGCTCGTGACGTAGCCGCCGGGCACGCGGTCCGCCGTGGAGCGGATGCTGTGGATCGCGGCGCCGGCGCCGCGGGTGAAGACCTTGCGCGCCGGGAAGGAGGTCGTGCCGCGCAGCCACGCCTTGAACTCGGCCATGCCGCGGTCGTACTCGGCCTGGCCGACGGTGGTCCTGGCCCGCTCCAGCTCGGCGTGCCCGGCGGGGTTGGCCCACACCAGCTCGGCGCGCTCGTCGAGGACGAAGACGGTCGAGGGGGCGTGCTGCAGCACCGCCGCCACGGCGTCCGCCGTGGAGATCAGGGGGTGGTTGCCCAGTCCACCGCTCGTGCGTCCGCGCCAGCCCATGCTCGTCCTCGTCTCCTCCGGTCCACCCCAGGCCTGCCGCCTCTGCATCGGCACGTCGGGCCGCGAGCATGAGCGCCGGTCCCGGGACACCGCCGGGTGGGGCGGATGTCGGTCCCCGGTGCCAGAGTGGTCACCGACCGGACCCACGGTGACCACCGGTCACCGCCGGCACCGACGCGGAGGGGGACCATGCACATCGACTCGGCCCGGGAGCTGAAGCAGCAGCTGCGCGAGGCGGTGCCCGCGGAGGCGCTGGCGGTGCGGGCGCGCCAGCCCGGCACGGCCGCGGTCGGCATCAGCGTGCTGGGCAGCCGGGCGGACGGCACGCCCCGCTACGGGGTCGCCGTGCGCTACGCCGGCCCCGAGGGCGAGCCCCTGCTGCAGCGGGCCCGGGAGCTGGCCGCCACCAGCGCCGGCCCCGAGGTCGACGTGCGCCACGTGGGCCTCGTGCGCGCCCTGACCGCGCCGGCGGAGGACCGGACGTGGACGCCCGGCGCCCTGCAGCAGCGGGTGCGGCCGCTGCACCCGGGCCTGTCGGTGGCGCACCGGGACGTCACGGCCGGGACGCTGGGGGCGTTCGTCACCGTCGCCGGCCTCGAGGGGGTGTTCGCGCTGTCGAACAACCACGTGCTGGCCGACTCCGACCGCGCCGCGCTGCAGGACGCCGTGCTGCAGCCAGGTCCCGCCGACGGCGGCGACACCGACGACCGGGTCGGTGCGCTCGCGCGGGCCGTGCCGCTGCGCGACGGCGGCAGGGTGGACGCCGCGCTCGCCCTGCTGGCCGGGGTGAGCGGCCCCGCCGACCCCGCGATCGACCTGCGCTACCCCGTGGGCCGGCTGACCGGCTGGGCCGAGCCGGACGACGAGGTCGCGGTGGAGAAGGTGGGCCGCACCACCGGCCGCACCCGCGGGCGGATCAGCGCCATCGAGCTGGACGGGGTGACCGTGCAGTTCCCCGTCGGCCCCGTCGCCTTCGACGGGCAGATCGAGGTCACCGGCTCCGGCGGGTCGTTCTCCGAGGGCGGCGACTCCGGCTCCCTGGTCTACCGCCCGGACACCCGCGAGGCCGTCGGGCTGCTCTTCGCGGGCAGCGAGACCGGCGGCGAGGACGGCACGGGCCTCACGTTCTGCAACCCGATCGGTCTTGTGCTCGAAGCCCTCGGTGCCACACTGGTCGTGTGACTTCCCCCGACGATCCCTTCGGCAGAGCCGCCGCACAGGCGGCCAAGGCCCGCGTCCAGGACCTCTTCGGCGCGGATTCCCGCGTCCAGGGCGTCGGCATCGCCCGCCGCTCGGGCACCTACGGCGTGAAGGTCAACGTGGTCTCCGAGCAGGACGTGCCCGACCTGCCCGACGCCGTGGACGGGGTGCCCGTGCTGGTGGCGGCCGTCGGCCGGATCAGCGCCCGCGCAAGCTGAGCAGCCGCTCCACCACCTGCGCCACCCCGTCGTCGGCGCAGTCCGGCGCGACGTCGTCCGCCGCCGCCAGCGCGGCCGGGTGCCCGTCCGCCATCGCGTAGCCCCGCCCCGCCCACGTCAGCATCTCCAGGTCGTTGGGCATGTCCCCGAACGCGACGACCCCCTCCGGTCCCACCCCCTCCGCCGCGGCGACCTCCGCCAGCGTCGAGGCCTTGCTCACCCCCGGCGCCATGATCTCGATGAGGGAGTCCGCGGCGTTGGAGTGGGTGACGCTCACCAGACCCGCCAGCGCCTCCCGCGCCACCCGCAGCATCTCGTCGCTGCTCGTCCCCGGCCGCTTCGCGAGGATCTTCACGACGGTCGGGCCGTCCGCGACGAGCTCCTCCAGCGGGCCCACCCGCTGCTCCAGCCCCGTGTCGAACCGGGTGGCGTAGTGCGGCTCGCGGCGGAAACCCACCACGGTCTCCACGCCCAGCCCCACCCCGGGCAGCACCGGCCGCAGCCGCGCGGCGACCTCGCACACCACCTCCGGCGCCAGCAGGTGCGAGCGCAGCACCCGCCGGGTGGCGAGGTCGTAGACCACCGCCCCGTTGGCGCAGACCGCCTGCCCGGTGAGCCCGGCCTCCTGCGCCACGGGCGCCATCCACCGCGGCGGCCGGCCGGTGACGAACACCACCCGCACACCGGCCTCCCCGCACGCCCGGAAGGCGCGCAGCGTGCGCTCGGACACCGCCCGGTCGCGGGCGACGATCGTGCCGTCGATGTCGGTGGCGACCAGCCGCAGCCGCCGCGCCAGGGCCAGCTCGTCGGCGAGGCGGCCGCCGTCCGCCGTCACGAGCGCGCCCCCCCGGCGGCCAGCAGGCCCTCCAGCACGTCGGCCAGGCCGTCGTCGACGACGTCGCCGCACACCTCGTCCGCGGCGGCGCGCACCTCCTGCGGGGCGTTGCCCATCGCCACCCCGCGCGCCGCCCACGTCAGCATCTCGATGTCGTTGCGGCCGTCGCCGACCGCCAGCGTGTCCGCCGGGTCCACGTGCAGCCACGAGCGCACCGCGTCCAGCGCGCTGGCCTTGGTGACGCCGTCGGGCGCCAGGTCCAGCCACGCCGTCCAGCCCACCGAGTACGCCACCCCGTGCAGGCCGACCCGGTTGACGAGGTCGACGAACTGCTGCGGCGTGTGGGCGGGGCTGCGCACGACGACGCGCATGGCGGGCTCGGCGTACAGCTCCTCGAACGGCACGATCTGCATCTCGCCGGTGAGCTCCCCGTCGGGGAAGGGCGCCGTGAGCTTGTACCCGCGGCCGAGCACCTCCACCGCGTAGAGGGCCTCGGGCAGGTGCTCGCGCAGCAGCTCCAGCGCCGGGGTCGGGTCGAACATCCGCTGGGAGACCACCTCGTAGCCGCGCTCCTGCGCCGGGTCCAGCCGCACCGTCACCGCCCCGTTGCTGCACACCAGGTAGCCGTCCAGCAGGCTGA
The DNA here is from genome assembly GCF_039542765.1 of Kineococcus glutinatus. Classification (NCBI taxonomy): domain Bacteria; kingdom Bacillati; phylum Actinomycetota; class Actinomycetes; order Kineosporiales; family Kineosporiaceae; genus Kineococcus; species Kineococcus glutinatus. The sequence continues at coordinate 6,772 of NZ_BAABIL010000080.1, read as the reverse complement.
GGCGGTCCAGGACGGGCAGCGCGCCCTGCAGGGCGCGGCCGGTGGCGACGACGACGTGGGAGTCACCGGCGGCCACGGCCCGCACCGCGTCGCGCACCCGGTCGGAGAGCCGCTCGTCGTGGTCGAGGATGGTGCCGTCGATGTCGAGGGCGACGAGCCGCGGGAGGGTCACCGTCCGACCCTAACGAGCCGTGCAGCCCCACCGCGCCGGGAGGTTCCCACGGGCGCCCATACCCCCGCACCAGCGCCCATCTCCGGGTTCGGGCGCCCCCCACCCCCCGCACCAGCGCCCATCTCCAGGTTCGGGCGCCCCCCACCCCCCGCACCAGCGCCCATCTCCAGGTTCGGGCGCCTGACGATCGACGTGCCCCGCTCGGCAGGCGAGTCGTCCACAGGTAGGTCGGGCACCGGGCCCTCCACAGGGGCCCACCCGTACGGCCGCGGACCGGCCGACGCTCAGCAGGCTCACGCCGTGCCCCACCGCAGCCACCTCGTCGACGACCTGCCGCGGATCTTCCGCGGCTCGGACGCAGTCGCCCACGGCGCCCTCACCCGCGCCCAGCTGAGAGGGCCGGCCGTGCAGCGCGTCGTGCGGGGCGTCTACACCCGCCCAGGCGTGCGATCCACCCACCTGTTGCGCTGCGAAGCGACCGGGCTGCTCCTCCCCCCGGACGCCCTGCTGACGGGGCGCTCGGCCGCGACGGTGCGCGGCGTCGACCTGGCCCGCTGGGAAGACCCGGTGGAGGTCCTCGTGCAGGAGGGCACGTCGCGGGAGCTGCCGCGAGGGGTGGTCGTGCGACGCGCTACCCGGATGCCGGCGGGGGACCCGTGGTCCACGACGGCGCTGGCACCGCCGCTTCGGATGGCGTTCGACCTGGCGTCGCGAGCGCAGCTGCCCGTCGCCGTGTCGTACCTGGACGCCGTCGTCCGGGCCGGCCTCGTCGATCGCGCCGCGCTGGGCCGCTGGCTCGACGACGTGCACGATCCGGGGGTGCGGGCAGCGCGCCGGGCAGCAGAGCTGTGCGACCCGCGCGCCGAGTCGCTGCCGGAGTCGGTCCTGCGGGTCGCGTGCGTCCTGGCCGGCATCCGGGTCGTGCCGCAGGTCGTGGTGCGGGACCGCGGACGTGTCGTAGCGCGGGTGGACCTCGCTGTGGAGGGCATCCGGGTGGCGGTGGAGTACGACGGCGGCTGGCACGCGCTGCGCGAGCAGCTCGAGGTCGACCGGCAGCGGATGCGCGACCTCGGGGAAGCAGGGTGGGAGGTCGTCCACGTCACCGCTTCGATGCTCGCCCGGCCCGACGAGGTCGTGGCTGCGATCCGCGGCGCTGTGCAGCGAGCATCCCGCTGACGCCACCGCCCATCTCCGGATTCGGGCGCTTCGCCTGGCACGCCGAACCACCCGAACCCGGAGATGGGCGCCCAACACCAGGCACGAGAGCGCCCAAACCCGGAGAAGGGCGCCCAACACCAGGCACGAGAGCGCCCAAACCCGGAGAAGGGCGAGAAAGGGCGGGCGCCCTCAGCCCGGCGGGGTCAGGACGTCCAGGCCGAGGAACGGGCGCAGCGCCTGCGGCACCCGCACCGAGCCGTCGGGGAGCTGGTGGTTCTCCAGGATCGCCACCAGCCAGCGCGTCGTGGCCAGCGTGCCGTTGAGCGTCGCCACCGGCCGGGTGCCGGCCCCCTCCTCGCCGGGCACCCGCTCGCGCACGTTGAGCCGCCGCGCCTGGAACGTCGTGCAGTTCGACGTCGACGACAGCTCCCGGTACGTCCCCTGCGACGGGATCCACGCCTCGCAGTCGAACTTGCGCGACGCCGACGAGCCCAGGTCCCCGGCGGCGGTGTCGATGACCCGGTACGGCACCTCGACCGCGGCGAGCATCTCCTCCTCCCACGCCAGCAGGCGGCGGTGCTCGGCGGCGGCGTCCTCGACGCGGCAGAAGGAGAACATCTCCACCTTGTGGAACTGGTGCACCCGGATGATGCCCCGGGTGTCCTTGCCGTGGGAGCCGGCCTCGCGGCGGTAGCAGGCCGACCAGCCGGCGTAGCGGCGCGGGCCGGCGGACAGGTCGAGGATCTCGTCGGCGTGGTAGCCGGCCAGCGCCACCTCCGAGGTGCCCGTGAGGTAGAGGTCGTCGGCCTCCAGCCGGTACACCTCCTCCGCGTGCGCCCCGAGGAAGCCGGTGCCCGCCATGACCTCCGGCTTCACCAGCGTCGGGGTGATCATCGGGGTGAACCCGGCGGCCACGGCCCGGGCGACGGCCAGGTTGAGCAGCGCCAGCTCCAGGCGGGCACCGACGCCGGTGAGGAAGTAGAACCGCGCGCCCGACACCTTCGCGCCGCGGGCGGTGTCGATGGCGCCGAGCAGCTGGCCCAGCTCCAGGTGGTCGCGCCAGGCCGCCAGCCCCTCCGGCAGCGCCGGGCGCCCGCCGACCTCGCGGAGCACGGCGTAGTCGTCCTCCCCGCCGGCCGGGACGCCGTCCTCGACGACGTTGGGGATGCGGCGCAGCAGGTCCTCGAACTCCCCGGCGGCGGTGTCGGAGGCCACCTGCGCGGCCTTGACGCGCTCGGCGAGCTCCTTGACCTGCGCGAGCAGGGCCTGCTTCTCCTCGCCCTTCGCCTTCGCGACGTCCCTGCCGCGGGACTTCTGCTCCGCCCGCAGCCGCTCGAACTCCGCGATGGTCTCGCGGCGGCGGACGTCGGCGGCGAGCACGGCGTCCACGACGCCCTCGTCCTCGCCGCGGGCGCGCTGGCTGGCGCGGACGGCGTCCGGGTCGTCCCTCAACAGGCGCAGGTCGATCACCCGTCGACCCTACCGAGCGGCGGGCTCCGGGGCGCCCGCGTGCCCGGGCACCCCGGCCGGCGGCACACCGGCCACCACCGTGCGGGCGCGACCGGAGCGCTTGGCGGTGTACAGCGCCTCGTCGGCGCGGCGCAGCGCGGCGGCGGGTTCCTCCGCGGGGTCCCACGCCGCCACCCCGATCGAGCACGTCTGCCCCCGCGGCACGCCGCGGTGCAGGGCCGAGAGCCGGGCGGCGGCCGCGGCGGCGTCCACGCCGGGCAGCAGCACCGCGAACTCCTCCCCGCCCCAGCGCGCCAGGACCGCGTCCGGCCCCACCTCCCGGTGCAGCGCCGCCGTCCACGCGACGGCGGCCTCGCGCAGCAGCTCGTCCCCCACGGCGTGGCCGTGGGCGTCGTTGAACTGCTTGAAGTGGTCCAGGTCCAGCAGCGCCACCGCCAGCCCGGTGCCGCCGCGCCGGGCGGTCGCGCAGGCCCGCGCGACCTCGTGGTCCCAGGTGCGGCGGTTGGCCAGCCCGGTGAGGGCGTCGGTGCGCGCCTGCACCGCCAGCTGCGCAGCCTGCTCGTGCACCTGCGCCAGCAGGTCGCCCATCCGCACCGCGACGAGGACGACGAGGACGAGCGCGGCGCAGCCCAGCAGCACCGGGTGGGTGTCGCCGCCGCGCAGCCCCAGCGCGGCGGTCAGCCCGGAGGGCAGGGCGGCGGCCAGCGCCAGCACGAGCAGCCGGGTCCTGGTGAGCCCCACCGGCCGCTGCGCCCGGGCGGGTGCGGGGGGCGCGACCACCGGGCTCGACCAGACCGCCAGGGCGATCAGGGCGCGCGAGCACAGCCATCCGGTGGTCACCCACTGCGCGGGCAGCTGCGCCCCGGCGAGCTGGCCGAGGCAGAACCCGACGTCGGCGGCGACGAGCAGCGCCAGGGCCGCCAGCAGCAGCCACGAGGACCGCGAGCGCTGGCCCGTCAGCAGGGCGGTGCGGGCCAGCAGGTAGACGACCCCGACGTCGGCGAGGGGATACAGGGCGGCGACGACCCGGTCCGGCAGGGGCGCGGCGTCGTTCGCCAGCAGCGGCACGACGAGCCGGACGCCGAGGAGGGCCGCGCAGCTCACCGTGACGATGGACGCGTCGAGCAGCGCGCCGCGGCGGTGCGAGTCAGCGGGCCGCACCAGGCCCATCACCCCGAGGGCCAGCAGGCCGTAGCCGACGAGGAAGGGGACGTCCACCACGGGGAAGCGGTCACCGCCACCGCACAGGTACCGCACGATGAAGCCGAGGTCGGCGACGAGGAACAGCACCTGGGACGCGGCGACGAGGGCCCAGGAGCGGCGGCGGGCCGCCGGGGAACGCCGCACGCCGGCGACGACGGCGGTCAGGGCGGCCACCATGAGGGCGTAGTAGGCGGCCACCTGCGGCGTAGACCCCAGCGGCATCCCCACGTGCACCACCAGCACCGGCAGCAGGCACAGCAGGCCGAGCAGCCACGGCACGACCGGCCGTCCCGCTCCCCCCGACAGTCTGCTCACCACGAGGGCATCGACCTGCGCGGCGGCCCCCTGGATCGACCGGACGGGTGCGGCTACCGCCCCGGTGCCCGCGGCCGCAGCCGCAGCCGCGGCACCGGCACGGCGGGCCCCCGTGGCACACCGGGCCCCGGGGGCGCGGCCGGGGCGACCTCGGTGCGGGCCCGGCCGGCGCGCTTGGCCGCGTAGAGGGCCTCGTCGGCCCGGCGCAGCACCGCGTCGGGGTCCTGGCCGGCCTCGAGGACGGCCACCCCGATCGAGCAGGTCTGCCCGCGCGGGGTGCTCGCGTGCACGGCGTCGAGGCGGGCGGTCGCGGCGGCGGCGCCCAGGCCGGGCAGCAGCACCGCGAACTCCTCCCCGCCCCAGCGCGCCAGCACCACCCCGGCCCCCAGCGCCTCCCGCCAGGCGGCGGCGGCCTCCCGCAGCAGCTCGTCGCCGACCGGGTGGCCGTGGGTGTCGTTGAACCGCTTGAAGTGGTCCAGGTCCACCAGCGCCACCGACAGCGGCAGCCCCCGCGCGGCGGCGGCGGCGCAGGCGCGGGCGAGGGCGTGGTCCCAGGTGCGGCGGTTGGCGAGCCCGGTGAGGGGGTCGGTGCGGGCCTGCTCGGCGAGCTGGTCGGCCTGCTGCCGCAGCAGCTCCAAGAGGTCGGCGACGCGCAGCAGCACGAGGGCGACGACGACGAGGGTGGCGCCGCCGAGGAGCACCACGTGCTGCTCGGTGCCCAGCAGCGCGCTGCCGACGAGCAGCAGCGAGGGCAGCAGCGCGGCCAGCGACAGCACCGCCAGCCGGCCCCGGGTCAGGCCCGCCCGCCGGCGCGGCGGGGCGGGCGAGGCCAGGGCGGCGGCCCCCGGCGAGCACGCCGCGACGGCGACGAGCACGTAGTAGAGCAGCCACGCCAGGTTCATCCACCGCGGTGCGGTGGTGTCGTCGACGGCGGCCTGCCAGGCGGACCAGCCGAAGTCGGCGCAGACCGTGCAGACCAGCGCCAGCACGAGCGGGAGCAGGGCACCGCCGCGACCGCCCGGCCACGTCAGCGTGCGGGCCAGCAGGTGGACGAGGGCGACGTCGGCGAGGGGGTAGAGCGCGGCGACGAGCTGCGCGGCGCGGGAGGAACCGCCGTCCTGCGCGGCGGGCAGGACGACGAGGACGCCGACGAGGGCGGCGACGCTGGTGGTGACGATGGCCGCGTCGAGCAGCGCCCCCCGCCGGTGCCGGGAGGCGGGTTCGCGCACCAGGCCCAGCACGCCCGCCACGAGCAGGGCGTAGCCGGTCAGGTAGACGGCGTCGGCGGCGGACGGGTACGTCTCGACGCCGCGCAGGGCCATCGCGAGCCACACGAGCTCCCCGACGGCGAACGCCGCCTGGCAGGCACCCACCAGCAGCCACGGCCGGCGGGCGCCTCGTGGCAGGCGGCGCAGGCCCGCGCCGGTGAAGGCCACCGCCAGCAGCACCACGACCACGTAGCCGACGAGCTCCGCGGTGGAGCCGGGCTCCAGCAGCAGGTAGCCCGGCAGCGGCAGCAGGCACGCGACGAGCGCCACCAGGTGCAGCGGTGCGCGCCGCACGGCGGCCCACCACCCGCCCACCCGACCGGCTCGACCCCTCACCCCACGATCGTCGGCCCCGCGGGCCGCGGTCCGCAGGGCGGGAGACCCACATCACCGCAACGGTGCAGTCCCGGCACGCTGCGTCAGCACCGGGCCCGGTGCCACCGGCACGGGTGCACCGGGCGGCGCCGGTACCGTCATCACGTGAGCGGTGGCGACCAGGACGGCACGCTCCTGCTGCTCGGCCTGCTCACCGTGCTGCTGGTGGCCCTGGTCGTCGTCGCGGCCGAGCTGCGACCGCGACGACCCCACCCCCACCCCCCGGCGCCGGACGAGCCGCAGGAGCCGTCGGAGCCCGGCGAGGGCCGGCGCGCCGCCGTGGTCGTCAACCCGACGAAGTTCCCCGGCCGGCTGGACGCGGTGCGCGCGGAGGTCGAGGCCGCCTTCCGCGAGCACGGCTGGCGCCGGCCGCTGTGGCTGCAGACCACCCCCGAGGACCCCGGCCGCGGGCAGGCGCGCGCCGCGCTGGCCGCGGGGGCCGACATCGTCCTGGCGTGCGGCGGGGACGGGACGGTGCGGGTCGTCGGCGAGGCGATGGCCGGCACCGGGGTCCCGGTGGGGCTGCTGCCGGCGGGCACGGGCAACCTGCTGGCCCGCAACCTCGACCTGCCGCACGCGGACCTCTCCCGCTCGCTGGCGGTCGTCTTCACCGGCAGCGACCACGCCATCGACGTCGGGCGCCTCCTCGTCGACCGCAGCGGCCGCGACCGCGCCCCCGAGGAGCACGCCTTCCTCGTCATGGCGGGGATGGGCTTCGACGGGGCGGTCATGGTGGGCGTCGAGGACGACCTGAAGGCCCGCATCGGCCCGGCGGCCTACGTGCTGTCGGGGCTACGGGCGTTGCGGGGGC
>NZ_BAABIL010000079.1:0-10895 GCF_039542765.1 Kineococcus glutinatus | reverse complement strand
CACCGCGGTGCAGCCGGACCGCGTGGCGGGCCGCCGCCCGCCCCCGCCGGCGGTCCCCCGCCGCGTCGTAGGCCAGGGCCAGGCGGTACCAGGCGCCCGCGTCGGCCGGTGCCCGCTCCACCTCGGCGCGGGTGCGCTCGAAGAGCGCCTCCCCGGCGGCGCGGTCGACCCGCCCGCCCGGGGTGCGCTCCAGGTCGTCGACGGGCAGCTCACCGCGCGCGGCCAGCTCCCGGCCCAACCGCTGGGTCGCCACGCCGAAGCGCAGCTCCCGCCACACCGCCCAGCCCCCCACGAGCGCCGTCACGAGCAGGGCGCAGCCGAACAGGACGCCCACCGCGCTGCCCGCCCGTGCCGTGGCGACGCCCAGCGCGGCGAGCACGACGAGGTAGAACGCCGTGACGAGCGTGCCGCCGGCGACCAGCAGCTTGGTGCGCACGGCGGACACCCCTCAGCCGAGGTCGAGGTAGTGCTCGAGGCCCACGGTCAGCCCCGGTCGCCCGGTCACCGTCCGCACGCCGAGCAGGACACCGGGCATAAAGGAGGCCCGGTCGTAGGTGTCGTCGCGCAGGGTCAGCGTCTCCCCCGGCCCCCCCAGCAGCACCTCCTGGTGCGCCAGCAGGCCGCGCAGCCGCACGGCGTGCACCCGCACCCCGTCCACGTCGGCGCCGCGCGCACCCTCCAGGGCCTCCGACGTGGCGTCGGGCACCGGGTCCATGCCGGCCTCGGCGCGCGCGGCCGCCACCAGCTGGGCCGTGCGCACCGCCGTGCCCGAGGGGGCGTCCACCTTGTCCGGGTGGTGCAGCTCGACGACCTCGACGGACTCGAAGTAGCGGGCCGCCTGCTGCGCGAAGCGCATGACGAGGACGGCACCGATGCCGAAGTTGGGGGCGACGAGCACACCCAGCCCGGGGGCCTCGGTGCACCAGCCCCGCACCGTCTCCAGCCGCTGCTGGGTCCAGCCGGTGGTGCCCGTGACCACGTGCACGCCGTGGCTGAGGCACCACTCGAGGTTGCCCATCACGGCGGAGGGCACGGTGAAGTCCACGACCACCTGGGCGTCGGCGTCGGCCAGCGCACGCAGGTCGTCCCCGCGGCCCAGCTGCGCCACGAGCTCCAGGTCAGCGGCCCCCGCGACGGCGGCGCAGGCCTGCCGGCCCATCCGCCCCCCGGCACCGAGCACGGCGACCCGCAGCGGGCCGTCGCCGTCCGGGCTCACGACAGCACCCCCGAGAAGTCGTGGTCCTCCTCGAAGGGACCCACCGCCACCACCGAGCGCGGCCGGTCGACGAGCTCGGCGGCGAGGTCGCGCACCTGCTCGGCGCTGACGGCCCGCAGCCGCGCCAGGGCGGTGTCCAGCCCCGTGAACTCACCGTGCACGAGCTCCGCCTTGCCCAGCCGGCTCATCCGCGAGCCGGAGTCCTCCAGCCCGAGGACGAGGCCGCCGGCGAGCTGCCCGATGCCGCGGCGCAGCTCCTCCTCGTCCAGCCCGTCCTCGGCGAGCCGGACCAGCTCGTCCAGCATGAGCCGGGCGACCTGGTCGGCCTTGGCCGGCGAGCACCCCGCGTAGAGCCCGACGTAGCCGGAGTCGGAGTAGTTGGCGTTGAAGGAGTACACCGAGTACGCCAGGCCGCGCTTCTCCCGCACCTCCTGGAAGAGGCGGCTGCTCATCCCGCCGCCGAGCACGGCGTTGAGGACGGACAGCTCGAAGCGGCGCTCGTCGGTGGCGGTGACGCCCGTGCAGCCCAGCACGAGGTGGGCCTGCTCGGTGGGGCGGCTGACGACGAGGCTGCGCCCGCGCTGCGCCCCCGAGACCGTCCCGCCCCCGCGGCGGGCGGCCGGCGCCGCGGGGGGCAGGCCCGCCCCGGCGCGCTCCAGCTCCGCCTGCACCGCGGCGCAGACCGCCTCGTGGTCGAGGTGGCCCGCGGCGGTGAAGACGAGGTGGCGCGGCTCGTAGTTCTGCCGGTAGTGCGCCCACACGTCGTCGCGGCCCACCGCGCGGATGGTCTCCGGGGTGCCGCCGATGGGCCGGCCGAGCGGGTGCTCGCCGAGGACGACCTCCGCGAAGCGCTCGTGCGCCACGTCGGAGGGGTCGTCGTCGTTCATCGCGAGCTCCTCGAGGATGACCTCGCGCTCGCTGCTGAAGTCGTCCTCGTCGAGCACCGCCGACATCACCATGTCGGTGACGACGTCGATGGCCATCGGCAGGTCCTCGTCGAGGACCCGCGCGTAGTACGTCGTGTGCTCCTTGCCGGTGGCGGCGTTGGCCTCGCCGCCCACCGCGTCGAACGCGGCGGCGATGTCCATCGCGCTGCGCCGGCGCGTGCCCTTGAAGAGCAGGTGCTCCAGGAAGTGGGTCGAGCCGTGGTGCCCCTGCGTCTCGTCGCGGGAGCCGACACCGACCCAGCAGCCGAAGCTCACCGAGCGCTGACCGGGCATCGCCTCGGTCAGCACCCGCGCCCCGCTGGGCAGGACGGAGCGGCGCACCACGGCACCGCCGCCGGAGTCCTCGACGGTGGTGGTGCGGGGGCCGTCCGTCGCCGGGCCCAGCGGGAGCGGGATGCCCCTCACGTCAGGCGTCGGCCGAGACGGCGCCCTCGGCGGCGGCGTCCTGCGAGCCGGTCCCGTCGGCCTCCGCCGCCGCCTCGTCCTCGGCGACGACGGGGACGAGGGACAGCTTGCCGCGCGGGTCGATCTCGGCGATCTGCACCTGGAGCTTCTGCCCCACGGACAGCACCTCGTCGACGTTGTCGACGCGCTTGCCGCCCACCAGCTTGCGCAGCTGGGAGATGTGCAGCAGGCCGTCCTTGCCGGGCACCAGGGAGATGAAGGCGCCGAACGTCGTCGTCTTCACCACGGTGCCGAGGTAGCGCTCGCCGACCTCGGGCATCGTCGGGTTCGCGATCGCGTTGACCGCGGCCCGGGCGGCCTCGGCGGAGGGACCGTCGACGGCGCCGATGTAGACGGTGCCGTCGTCCTCGATCGAGATGTCGGCGCCGGTGTCCTCCTGGATCTGGTTGATCATCTTGCCCTTGGGCCCGATGACCTCACCGATCTTGTCGACCGGGACCTTGACCGTGATGACGCGCGGCGCGGTCGGCGACATCTCGTCGGGGGCGTCGATCGCCTCGTTCATCACCGCCAGGATGTGCAGCCGGGCGTCGCGGGCCTGCTTGAGCGCGCCGCCGAGCACCGAGGCGGGCAGGCCGTCGAGCTTGGTGTCCAGCTGGATCGCGGTGACGAACTCCGAGGTGCCGGCGACCTTGAAGTCCATGTCGCCGAAGGCGTCCTCGGCGCCGAGGATGTCGGTCAGGGCGGCGTAGCGGGTCTCGCCGTCCACCGTGTCGGACACCAGGCCCATCGCGATGCCGGCCACCGGGGCGCGCAGCGGCACACCGGCGTTGAGCAGCGACAGCGTCGAGGCGCAGACGGAGCCCATCGACGTGGACCCGTTGGAGCTCAGGGCCTCCGACACCTGCCGGATGGCGTAGGGGAACTCCTCGCGCGTCGGCAGCACCGGCACGAGGGCGCGCTCGGCGAGCGCCCCGTGGCCGATCTCGCGGCGCTTGGGCGAGCCCACCCGGCCGGTCTCACCGGTGGAGTAGGGCGGGAAGTTGTAGTTGTGCATGTACCGCTTGCGCGTCACCGGCGAGAGGGTGTCGAGCTGCTGCTCCATGCGGAGCATGTTGAGCGTGGTGACGCCGAGGATCTGGGTCTCACCGCGCTCGAACAGCGCCGAGCCGTGCACGCGGGGCAGCACCTCGACCTCCGCGGACAGCGTGCGGATGTCGGCGAGACCGCGACCGTCGATGCGCACGGAGTCGGTGAGGATGCGCTGGCGGACGAGCTTCTTCTGCAGCGAGCGGTAGGCCGCGGAGATCTCCTTCTCGCGGCCGGCGAACTGCTCGCCGACGGAGGCCTTGAGGCCGTCCTTGATCTCGTCGACGCGGTCCTGGCGCTCCTGCTTGCCCGCGATGGTCAGCGCGGTGCGCAGGTCGGCCTCCGCGGCGGCGGTGACGGCCTGCAGGACGTCGTCGCCGTAGTCGGGGAAGAGCGGGAACTCCGCCGTCGGCTTGGCGGCGGCCGCCGCGACCTGCTGCTGGGCGCGCACGAGCGCGGCGATGTGCGGCTTGGCCGCCTCCAGGCCCTCGGCGACGACCTCCTCGGTGGGGGCCTGCGCACCGCCGTCCTTGATGAGCGTCCACGCGTCGTCGGTGGCCTCGGCCTCGACCATCATGATCGCGACGTCCTCGGTGCCGTCCGCGGCCGTCACCACGCGACCGGCGACGACCATCTCGAAGACGGCCCGCTCGGACTCGGAGTAGCGCGGGAAGGCCACCCACTGCCCGTCGATCAGGGAGACGCGCACACCGCCGACCGGGCCGGAGAAGGGCAGCCCGGCCAGCTGCGTCGACAGGGAGGCGGCGTTGATGGCCACCACGTCGTAGGCGTCGTCCGGGTGCACCGCGAGCACGCTGACGACGACCTGGACCTCGTTGCGCAGCCCCTTGACGAAGCTGGGGCGCAGCGGGCGGTCGATGAGGCGGCAGGTGAGGATCGCCTCGGTGGAGGGCCGGCCCTCGCGGCGGAAGAACGAGCCGGGGATCTTGCCCGCGGCGTAGCTGCGCTCCTCCACGTCCACCGTGAGCGGGAAGAAGTCGAACTGGTCCTTCGGGCTCTTGCCCGCGGTGGTGGCGCTCAGCAGGAAGGACTCGCCGTCGAGGTAGACCCCGGCGGAGCCGGCGGCCTGCCGGGCCAGGCGCCCGGTCTCGAAGCGGATGGTGCGGGTGCCGAACGAGCCGTTGTCGATGACGGCTTCGGCGGCGGTGATCTCAGGACCCTCCACGGGGTGCTCCGTTTCTCTCGGGAGCGACCGCGCACGTGCCGTCCGGCCTTCGATCGAGGCCCTCGGGGGCCACGCTCCGCGCGGACCCGGGGGCCACTACCGAGGACCGGCCCCGGTGCTGCGGGTCGCTCCTGCTGTGGTGCCCGGCGCCGTGGTCCGGCGCCGGGAGGTGCTGCACCCGGCTGCGGCGAGCGGGTGCCTCGGGCGGACGGGTGCCCGCACGAGCGGCGGGGCGGCTCCCCCGGTGGGGAGCCGCCCCGGGGGCTCAGCGGCGGATGCCGAGCCGCTCGATGATCGAGCGGTAGCGGTTGATGTCCTTCTTGGCCATGTACTGCAGCAGGCGGCGGCGCTGGCCGACCAGCAGCAGCAGACCACGACGGCTGTGGTGGTCGTGCTTGTGCACCTTCAGGTGCTCCGTCAGGTCGCGGATCCGCTGGGTGAGCATCGCGACCTGGACCTCCGGCGAGCCGGTGTCGTTCTCGCCCGTCGCGTACTCGGACATGATCTGCTTCTTCGTGGCAGCGTCGAGCGGCACTGGCTCTCCTCGGGTCGTTGCGCGGTGCCTCGGGGCAGGTCCACCCGGGCGCTCTGGGTCCGCGGCCGATCGAACGGCCCCTTCAGGCTAACAGCCGCCTGCACTCCTCCACATCCCGGGCCATCTGCTCCACCAGCGGCCCCACCCCGTCGAAGCGCAGCGTCGGGCGCAGCCGGTGCACGAACTCCACCGCCACCCGCTCCCCGTACAGGTCCAGACCGGTGCGGTCCAGCGCGTACGCCTCCACCCGCCGCTCGCAGCCGGCGAACGTGGGGTTGCTGCCCACCGACACGGCCGCGGGCAGCCGCGCGTCCGGCCCGGTGGCGCCGAGGCGCACCAGCCAGCCGGCGTACACGCCGTCGGCGGGCACGACGCCCTCCGCGTCCGCGGACAGGTTCGCGGTGGGGTAGCCCAGCTCCCGGCCGCGGTGGTCGCCGTGCACGACGGTGCCCACGACGCGGTGCGGGCGGCCGAGCACGTCGGCGGCGTGGTCGACGTTCCCCTCGGCCAGGTCCAGCCGCACCCGGGTGGACGACCACGGGCGCACCGGGGCGCCCCCGGCCGCGGCGGGGTCGGCCGAGACGTCGTCCAGCGCGGTGACCTCGAAGCCGCAGGCGGCGCCGAGCCGCTGCAGGGTCGCCAGGTCCCCGGAGTTGCCCCGGCCGAAGCGCACGTCCCGCCCCACGACCACCTCCACCGCCCGCAGGGCCTCGACGAAGACCGTGCGCACGAAGTGCTCCGGGCTCCAGGAGGCCAGCTCGCGGGTGAACTCCATGACGAGCACCCCGTCCAGGCCCGTCTCGGCCAGGCGCGCCAGCCGCTCGTCGAGACCGGTGAGCAGCGCGGGGGCCCGTTCGGGGTGCAGGACCGCCAGCGGGTGCGGGTCGAAGGTCACCGCGACGGCGCGGGCGCCTCGCGCACGGGCGGAGGCGACGACCGTCCCCAGCACGGCCCGGTGCCCGCGGTGCACGCCGTCGAAGTTGCCGATCGCGACGACGGCGCCGCCCTCGGCGGGGGGCACCTCGTCGAGGGCGTTCCAGCGGTCCACGGACGCCACTGTGCCAGCACCGCGCCCGCGCCGGTCGGCCGGGCTCGCCGCGCTCAGCCGGTCGCGGGGGCCGGCTCGGCGCGGGGCAGCGCGAGCAGGGGCCGCGCCCGACCGCCCGCCGCGTGCAGCAGGGCCAGCAGTTCCCCGTCCGGGCCGATGGCGGCGGTCGGGGACCCCGGCGCCTCCTCGCGCAGCTCGAGCGGGCGGCCGTGCCCGACGTCGGTGGCCTCCGCGGCGCTGAGGCGGCGGACCGGGAAGAGCAGGTGCGCCGCCTGCGCCAGCGACAGCGCGCGCGGCTCGGCGGCCAGCTCCTCCAGGCTGCGGGTGTCGCCGCTGCGGAAGGGCCCCGAGCGGGTGCGCCGCAGGGCCGTCAGGTGCCCGCCGACGCCGAGGTCGGCGCCGAGGTCGCGGGCCAGCGCCCGCACGTACGTGCCCGCGGAGCACTCCACCTCGACGTCGACGTCCAGCACGGGCAGGCCCGCACCGACCTGCGGGACCGGCGGGCGGTGCACGGCGAGCACGTCGAAGCGGCTCACCGTGACGGGCCGCGGTGGCAGCCGCACGTCCTCCCCGGCCCGCACCCGCGCGTAGGCGCGGCGCCCGTCCACCTTCACCGCGCTGACGGCGCTGGGCACCTGCTGCAGCGACCCGCGCAGGCGGGCGACGGCGGCCTCGAGCGCCTCGGCGGTGACGTGCGAGGCGTCGGCGCGGCCGAGCACCTCGCCCTCGGCGTCGTCGGTGACCGTGGACTCGCCCAGCCGCACCGTGGCCCGGTACTCCTTGTCGTGCCCGACGAGGTGGGTGAGCAACCGGGTGCCGCGGCCGGTGCCGAGCACGAGGACGCCGGTGGCCGCCGGGTCGAGGGTCCCGGCGTGGCCCACGCGCCGGGAGCCGACGATGCGCCGGCAGCGGGAGACGACGTCGTGGGAGGTCATGCCCGCCGGCTTGTCGACGAGGAGCAGGCCCTCCAGGTGCGCGGGCAGCGGCGCGGTGCCGCGGCTCACGAGTGCCCGGCCGCGGGACCGGCGCCCTCCACCCACTCCTCGTCGAGGGCCTCCTCGTCGTCGGCCCCGTCCTCGCCGTCCTCGCCCTCCGGCGGCTTGCGGTAGGGGTCGGCCTCACCTGCCGGCTGCGCGGACGCCGCCAGCGCCGCCACCCGGGCGTCCTGCTCCGACGCCACGCGCAGCAGGTCCTCGATGTGGGCGGCGGTCTCGGGCACGACGTCGGCGGAGAAGGTCAGGGTGGGGGTCAGGCGGACGCCGGTGCGCCTGCCCACCTCGGCGCGCAGCACCCCCTTGGCGCTCTCCAGGGCGGCGGCCGATCCGGCGCGCTCCTCCTCGTCGCCGAGGACGGTGTAGTAGAGCGTCGCGTGCTGCAGGTCGTTGGTGACCCGCGCGTCGGTGATCGTGACGAAGCCGAGGCGGGGGTCCTTGACGCGCTTCTCCAGCGCTTCGGCCACGACGACCTTGATGCGGTCGGCGAGCTTGCGGGCGCGGGTGGGGTCGGCCACGGCGTGCTCCTGGTGTCGGGCGGCGCGGGGGCGCCGCAGGGTGGGCCCTGCGCAGGGCAGAGCGGCGCGGGCGGGTCCGCCCGCGCCCGGGTCAATCCTCGTCGCTGTGCAGCACCTGGCGAGCGGAGAGGAGCTGGAACTCCGGGTGGGCGGCCACCGCCCGCTCGCAGCGGTCGAGGACCTCCCGGCACCGGGCGGCGTCGGCGGCGACGACGGCCACCGACACCTCCGCGCGCCGGTGCAGGTCGAGGTGACCCGTCTCGGCGGCGGCGACGTCGAAGGTGCGGCGCAGCTCCGCCACCAGCGGCCGCACGATGCTGCGCTTGCCCTTGAGGGAGTGGACGTCGCCGAGGAGGAGGTCGACGGTCAGCGTGCCAGCGTGCATGTGTGGGGTGCGCCCTCCCGCGCGGGGTGCGTGTGCTGCTCCCGCCGCGGTCGCGGTGGGAGCGGTCGGCCGGGGCGCGAGGGAGGTCGCGCCCCGGCCGGTGCCGGCAGCGTCAGCTGCGCGGCTTCTCCCGCATCTCGAACGTCTCGATGACGTCGTCGACCTGGATGTCGTTGAAGGAGCCCAGGCCGATACCGCACTCGAAGCCGTCGCGGACCTCGGTGGCGTCGTCCTTGAACCGCCGCAGCGACTCGATGGTGAGGTTGTCCCCGTGCACCACGCCGTTGCGCAGGACGCGCGCCTTCGTGTTGCGGCGGATGAGCCCCGAGCGCACGAGGCAGCCGGCGATGTTGCCGAACTTGGAGGAGCGGAACACCTCGCGCACCTCGGCGGTGCCGAGCTGCACCTCCTCGAACTCCGGCTTGAGCATGCCGCGCAGCGCGCTCTCGACCTCTTCGATCGCCTGGTAGATGACCGAGTAGTACCGGATGTCGACGCCCTCGCGCTCGGCGTACTCCCGCGTCTGCCCCTCGGGGCGGACGTTGAAGCCGACGATGATCGCCTTGGAGGCCACCGCGAGGTTCACGTTGTTCTTCGTGATGGCGCCGACGCCGCGGTCGATGACGCGCAGCTCGACCTCCTCGCCCACGTCCAGCTGCAGCAGGGCGTCCTCGAGGGCCTCGACCGAACCGGCCACGTCGCCCTTGAGGATGAGGTTGAGGTGCTCCACCTTGCCCTGCTTGAGGGCGTCGGTGAAGTCCTCCAGCGTGATGCGCCGGCGCACCTTGGCCAGGGCCGCGTTGCGCTCGGCCGCCTCGCGCTTCTCGGCGATCTGGCGGGCGGTGCGGTCGTCCGGGGCGACGATGAACGTGTCGCCCGCGCCGGGCACCGAGGTCAGACCGAGGACCTGCACCGGGCGGGCCGGGGTGGCCTCGTCGACCGTCTCGCCGTACTCGTCGAGCATCGCGCGGACGCGGCCGTAGCCGGTGCCCGCGACGATCGAGTCGCCCACGCGCAGGGTGCCGGACTCCACGAGGACCGTGGCGACCGGGCCGCGGCCCTTGTCGAGGTTGGCCTCGATCGCGATGCCGCGGGCGTCCTTGTTCGGGTTGGCCCGCAGGTCCAGCGCCGCGTCGGCGGTCAGCAGGACCGCCTCGAGGAGCTCGTCGAGGCCCACGCCCTGCTTGGCGGAGACGTCGACGAACATCGTGTCGCCGCCGTACTCCTCGGCCACGAGGTTGTACTCGGTGAGCTGCTGCCGGACCTTCGCCGGGTTCGCGCCCTCCTTGTCCACCTTGTTGACCGCCACGACGATCGGGACGTCCGCCGCCTGTGCGTGGTTGAGCGCCTCGATCGTCTGGGGCATCACGCCGTCGTCGGCCGCGACCACGAGGATCGCGATGTCCGTCACCTTCGCGCCGCGGGCTCGCATGGCCGTGAAGGCCTCGTGACCCGGGGTGTCGATGAAGGTGATGGCCCGCTCGACGCCCTCGTGCTCCTTGTGGACCTGGTAGGCACCGATGTGCTGGGTGATGCCGCCGGCCTCCTTGGCCACCACGTCGGTGGACCGGATGGCGTCCAGCAGCTTCGTCTTGCCGTGGTCGACGTGACCCATGACGGTCACGACCGGCGGACGCGCCTCCAGCTCGTCGTCGCCCTCGGCCTCCAGCTCGGCGTCCAGGTCGATGTCGAAGGACGCGAGCAGCTCGCGCTCCTCGTCCTCCGGGGAGACGACCTCGACGACGTAACCCAGCTCGGCGCCGAGCAGCTGGAAGGTGTCCTCGTTGAGGGACTGGGTGGCCGTGGCCATCTCACCGAGGTGGAACAGCACCGTCACCAGCGAGGCCGGGTTGGCGCCGATGCGGTCGGCGAAGTCCGTCAGCGAGGCGCCGCGGCGCAGCCGCAGCACGGTCGTGCCGTCACCACGGGGAACCTGCACGCCGCCGACGCTCGGGGCCTGCATCGCCTCGTACTCCTGGCGCTTGGCCCGCTTGGACTTGCGCCCGCGCACGGGACGGCCGCCGGCCTTGCCGAACGCACCGGCGGTGGTGCCGCGGCCACCGCGGCCGCCGGGACCACCGGGACCACCGGGACGGCCGGCGAAGCGGCCGCCGGGACCACCGGGACCACCGGGACGGCCGGCGAAGCCGCCGCGGCCGGCGGGCGCACCCTGGCGGCCCGGGGCACCCGGACGGCCCGGGGCACCCGGACGGCCGACGTTGCTGCTGGGACGCTGCGGCATCATCCCCGGGTTCGGCCGGGGACCACCGGCACCGGGGGCACCGGGGCGCGGCGCCGCCGGGCGCGGGCCACCCGGACGGGGGCCCCCCTGCGGGCGGGGCATGCCCTGGTTGGGCGCGAAGGGGTTGTTGCCCGGACGGGGCGCACCCGGGCGCGGCATGCCCTGGTTGGGCGCGAAGGGGTTGTTGCCCGGACGGGGCGCACCCGGGCGCGGCGACTGCCCACCGGCCGGGCCGGGGCGACCCGGGGCGCCGGAGGACGCCGGCCCGGGGGAGCCGGGACCTGGTGAACTGGCGGCTCCTCGCCCACGCGCTGCCCCGGCTGCACCCGGCG
>NZ_BAABIL010000078.1:0-6334 GCF_039542765.1 Kineococcus glutinatus | reverse complement strand
CTCGAGGGCCTGCTGCCGGAGGCCGACGAGCTGGACTTCGACCCGGCCGCGGTGCTGCCGGCCGCGAGCAGGCTGCTGACCCGGCTCGGTGCGGCGGGGGTCCTGCCCCGCGACGGTGAGCTGGTGCCGCCGCGGGGGCTGTGGCCGGCGCTGGCCAACGTGGTCGTCGCCCTCACGGGTGAGGACGACCACGACCACCATGACCACGACCACGACGACCACGACGGGCACCACCACGAGCGCTGACCGGTTGTCCACAGGGCTTCGGCGGGGACCGGGCGCGCCGCTCTAGCGTCGGGCGGTGCCCCGTTCCCCGTCGCCGCGCGGCGTCGCCCTGCCCCGCGCCGCCCTGCTGGCCCTGGTCCTGTCCTGCGGGGCGTGTTCCCACCCGGGCGCGCCGGCCGGGCCCGGGTCCCCGTCGCCCTCCGCGGCGGTGAGCGCGGCAACGACGTCCCCCGCACCCGGCGCAGCGCCCACCGAGCCGGCGGCACCGGTCGTTCCAGCGCCGGTCGTGGACGCCGTCCCGCCATCCGAGGTCACCGCGCTGCCCGACGGCACCGAGCTCGTGGTGCCGCAACCCGCCCTCGTCGGGCAGGAGGCCTTCTCCCGCGAGGGCGCCCTCGACTTCGTGGCGTACTACGTGCAGCTCATGGAGTACGCGTACACCACCAACGACCACGGCCTGCTGCGGTCCGTCTCGGAGGACGTCTGCGAGTACTGCGCGATCCAGGTGGAGGAGATCGATGGCAACGCCTCGCGGGGAAACCACTTCGGCAACCTGGAGCTGTGGTTCCGCGAGGCGATGGTCGAGGATTTCGACGAGGCCACCGGTCTGGCGACCCTGACCTTCTCCTTCGGGTATCCCCCCTATCAGCTGGTCGATGCGGCGGGACAGGTCCTCAAGGACTTCGACGCCGTCGAGTCCGAGACCCTCGAAGCGGACCTGCACTGGGCCGAGGGGCGCTGGCGCGTGCAGTACGTGGAGCACCACGCGGACGTGCCGTGAGGATGCGCCTGGGCGTCCTCGGCTGCGCCGTGCTGCTGCTCCCCCTCCTGCCCGCGCCCAGCGCTGCGGCCCGTCCCTGCGGGGGGAAGGTGGGGGCCAGCGGTGGCGACGGCTCCTTCCACGCCGAAGCGAACCGGAGCTGCCCCGGCCGGGGTTCCACGGGCTCGTCGAGCACCGGCGCGCGCTCCGGCTCCGACGCCGACGTCCCGCGCTACGTCCAGGTCACCACGTCTCCCTGCCCGGGCAACCACCCCGACGCCATGGGCCGCGTCAACGGCATGGTGAACTGCAACGCGTCCGCCCACCGCTGCCCGCCGGGGCAGTGGTACGGCGTCACCTACACCGCCGTCGCCGAGGTGAGCCCCACCCGCACCTGGTCGGCGAGCCCCGCCCGGTGCATCGACACCGCGGCGACCGCCCCGGACGCACCACCCGTCGTGCTGCCCGTCGTCACCGCCGCCGACCTGCGCCGGGTACCGCTGCCGGGCGGTGCGGCCGCGGTCCAGCCGGCCTCGCACCGGGTCGCCGTCAACCTCCCGGTCAACGTCTACACGACCGCCGAACCCCTCACGGTGCCCGTGGTCGTGCTGGGCTTCCCGGTGCGCATCCGCGCGACGCCCGTGCGGTTCACGTGGAGCTTCGGCGACGGGGGCACGCTCGGCCCCACCGAGGACCCCGGGGCGCCCTACCCGGACCTGCGCACCACCCACGTCTACGAGCGGCCGGGCCGCTACCGGGTGGTGCTCACCACGACGTACGCGGGGGAGTACTCCGTCGACGGCGGGCCGTGGCTCGACATCGACGGCACGGCCGCGGTCGACGGCCCCGCGGTCGAGCTGACGGCGCTCGCGGGTTCGAACGTCCTCCTCGCGCCCTGAGCGGATCCCGCTTCCGCAGGCCTTCCGACCCGCGGGGGAATACCGTTCCCGGATGGCGGCGCGCACCCGGGGCGGGAAGCGGCGCTACGACGCCAAGGGGCCGGTCGGCGGCGTGCTGCACCGTCCTCGGGACGGTGCCCCGTCCAGCGGGTACCAGGGCCTCGTCATGCTGTGCGGGGTGGCGGAGGGCGAGGGCTGGATGCCCGCCTACTGGTCGCTGGGCGACGCGGTGTCGCGCCGGTGCAAGCGGTGCCTGCGGTCGTTGTCGGTCATCACGACCGCGCCGGGCCGCCGCGGGGCCGGTCTGCGCGGTGAGCAGCTGACCCTCCCGCTGGACGTGCGCTGAACCTCAGCCGCCGAAGGCACGGGCCACGACGGGCAGCGCCACGGTCATCGACAACGCGTTGAGCACCATGCCCGCGCTGGACCAGCCGCCCGCCTCGGTGGACTCGCCGACCACGCGGGCGGTGCCGATGCCGTGGGCGGTGACCCCGACGGCGAAGCCGCGTGCCCGTGCGTCCCGCACCCGTGCGAGCCCGAGGAGCGCCGGCCCGGCGATGGCGCCGAGGATGCCGGACACGAGGGTCAGGACGACGACGAGCGGCGCGGCGGCGCGGATGCTCTCGGCGAGGGTGAGCGCCACCGGGGTGGTCACCGCCCGGGGCAGCGCGGCGCGCACGACCTCGTCGGCGACCCCGAAGGCGCCGAGCACGGCGACGGTGGTGGTGACGCTGACGGCGCCGACCACCACGAGGGTCACGAGCACCGCGGGTGCCGACCGCAGCAGCGCCGGGCCGGAGGCCAGCAGCGGCAGGGCCAGCGCCACGGTCGCCGGGCCGAGCAGCAGCGTCAGCACCGACACGGACTGCAGGTAGTCCGCATAGCTGACGCCGCACACCTGCAGCACGGCCGTCACGGTCACCATCGCGACGAGGACGGGTGCCAGCAGAGCGGGACGGCCGAGGGCGCGGTGCAGCGCGGAGGCCGTGAGGTAGGCGGTCAGGGTGAGGGCGAGCCCGAACACGGGGGAGGAGACGACCGCGTTCACGCGGAGCGCTCCTGGTGGCGCGCCAGGAGCCCCTGCAGGAGCCGTCCCGCGACGAGCAGCCCGGCCACGAAGGACGCGCCGACGGCCAGCGCGAGCGGCAGGGCGTTGCGGGCGAGGTGGGACAGCTCCAGCAGGGCGCCGACACCCGGTGGCACGAAGAGGAGCTGCAGGTGGGCGAGCAGCGGGTTCCCGGCCGGCGCGGCGAGGCGTGGCACGCTCCGCGTCCGCCGCCACGCGCCGAGCGCGACGAGCAGCACGAGGCCCGCGACGGCTCCGGGCACGGGCAGGTGCAGCAGCGCGACGGCGGCGGTGCCCACGAGCTGCAGGGCGAGCAGCACCGCGAGGCCGAGGAGCACGGGCGGGGTGTGGGGGGCGCGCACGTCCCCATCCTCGCGAGGCGCCGGGGGTGGTGCCCGGCAGGCGACGGCCGTGCGTCGTGCGGTGCCGCGCCCGCCGATGTCGTCGCGGCGCCACCGCATCGAGGCGCCGCTGCCCTGTAGACGACCGCGGGAAGGCCCTGACGCCTGTGGACGGCGGCGCTGGTGTGGTGTCGCGCCGGTTGGCTGCCGCTCATGCGCACGGGCGTCGAGACGGGGGAGCTGCAGGTGGCGGCGCGGTCCCACGCGTCCGCGGCCGACAGCACGAACGCCCTGGCCACCGCCCTGTCAGCGCAGGCCGCCGCGACGTCGGCGTGGTCTTCGGGCGTGCTGGCCGGAGCCGCTGAGCGCTTCTTCACGACGCTCGCCTGGGCGGCGACCTCCGGGGCCGGGGAGCTGTCCGGCCTCGCATCCCGACTGCAGGCGTCGGCCGACGGCTACGACCTCGCCGAGCTGATCGCGGCGACACGGTTCGGCCTCGATACCACCGCCCTGCACGACGGAGGGGTGCGGTGAGCCGGGTCGCCCTCGTCGACGGGCTCGGGCGGCTCGACCCCGCTGCTGCCGGCGCGGCCGCGGCCGCCCTCACCCGCACGGCGGCGCAGGCGGACGAGGTGGTCGACGCGCTCACCTCCGCCCGCACCGCGCTGCCGTCGTGGGAGGGGGCGGCGCTCGCCGGCTACGTCGAGGCGACGGCCGAGGTCGGTCGCCGCCTCGACCTCCTCACCGGGACCGCGCGGATCGGGGCGGCGCTCGTCGAGCGCCACGCCGCGGAGCTCGCCACCCGCAGGGCACGGCTGGTCGCGGTGGGACTGCAGGCGGAGGAGGTGGCTCGTCGTCTGCAGCGCGTCGACTCCACCGCGTCCTTCGGTGCGGATCTCGCCGAGGCCGACCGCCTGGAGCAGCAGCGACAGGCTCTGCTGGCGGAGCACGACACCGCCACCGCGGAGCTGGCCCGCCGCCTGGACGCGCTGATCGAGGACGTCGCCGACCGCCCGCGCTCGCTGGGGGAGCACGTCCGCGACGGCGTGGGGA
The DNA here is from genome assembly GCF_039542765.1 of Kineococcus glutinatus. Taxonomy (NCBI): domain Bacteria; kingdom Bacillati; phylum Actinomycetota; class Actinomycetes; order Kineosporiales; family Kineosporiaceae; genus Kineococcus; species Kineococcus glutinatus. The sequence continues at coordinate 1,990 of NZ_BAABIL010000078.1, read as the reverse complement.
CCTTCGTCGAGCAGGGCGTGGTCGGGCCCCTCAGCGCCGCGGCGGTCCTCGCCTTCGGCTGGGTCACCGACCCGCGCGGCTGGTGGCGGACCGTGCGCTCCCTGCCCGCCGGAGCGAGCGACGCCGTGCGCCACCCGGTGCAGGAGGCGCGCCGGAGCCTGCGCATCGACGACTTCCGCGAAGGACGCACCGGCCAGGGCATCGGGGCGCTCGCCGCGGTCGTCGCGGGGCGGGGCCTCAACCGCGCGCGGTCGCAGCCTCCACGCCAGCGGCAGCGGGCACCGCGCGACCTGCCCCCCGGACAGCCGCTGAAGGACGTGCTCGCCGGGATCGACCTGGCGTTCCACGAAGGCGGGAAAGCGCACACGCTGTCCCGCCACGTCGACGTGGACGACCAGTACCTCCGGGACCGACTGGTGCTCGGCACACTCGAGAGGGACGGCACCCGCAAGCTGCCGGCACCTCCGGCCGCCTCCCGCTGGGTGGACCTGGCGACGGCGGAGCACTACACCACCCAGGTGCTGCGCGAGCACGAGCGGGAGATCCGCGCGGCGATGCTGACCGGCAGGAGCCGCCTCGATCTGGAGATGCCGGTCCCCAGCTCGGCCGGAGTCGTCATGCAACGTGATGGCGCCGGCTTCACCACCCTCCCGGCCCGTTCCGCCTTCGTCGCCGTGGACCTCAGCGGCGGCACCGTCACCGTCATCACCTCGTACCTCAAGGAGACCCAGCCGTGATCCCCGAGTACCTGCAGGGCACCGTCCTGCGACAGGTGACCATGTTCCTCCGCACCCAGTACGCGGTGGAGGACGTCCTCGATCCCCGAGAGGCGTTCGAGGTCGGCCTGTCCAGCCAGCGGGTGGACCTGCCGCAGGCCCTGGCGGAGTGGACCGAGTTCGTCGAGGGCGCGGAGAGCGAGGAGGACTTCGAGCGCCTGAAGAAGCGCATCGACGTGGCGTGGACGGGGCCGGTGGAGGGCACCACCTACCGACCATGGTTCGAGTGGGCCGGACGCCGGCTGCGCGAGGTGGTCGAGCACCCCGAGACGCTCATCGACCCGGACATCAGCTGCTACATGTCCTACCTGGACCGGGAGGGGTACTTCCTGGACGACGAGAGCCAGGAGCGGGCCGTCGAGGAGCTGGTGCTCCAGCACGAAGCCCGCATCGAGGAGTGGCTGGCGCGCGAGGACGGTGGTCGCTTCCTCCACATCAGCGGCGACCTCGGCTGGCGGGTCGGGGACCTGAGCCGGCCGGACGCGCACGAGAACGTGTACGTCGAGGTCCCGACGACCCGGGCTGCCGTCGTGCTGCGGCGGGCGGATCCCGGCGAGGAGCTGCCTGTGACCGCGTGGGCCGCCTACCCCATCGAGCCGGAGGAACCTGCCGGCGCACACTGGGTACGCAGGCGCTGGCCCGAGCTGGAACAGCTCCTGGGCGGCTACTTCGGCCAGCACGGCGCTCAGCACGGGTCGGTGTGGCCGCAGCAGTACCGCTTGCTGACCTACGAACACCCGCCCCTGCTCGCCACGATGCGCCGCTCGCTGGGCGAGCTGCTGCTGCTCGAGGACTCCGAGCTCGGCTTCGCCCTCAACGCCTTGGGGTGCTACCTCGACGCTCCGCACATCCGCCTGTGGCTCGAGTGGATGGTCTGGCGGATGGACACCTTCACCTGGCAGTGACGGACGCTGCGAGCCCAGTCGTCGGCGCCGCGGCTCAAGTCCGCCCCCACAGTGCCGATGAGATGGGGGAGCGCCTGAACGGGGCGGCGGCACGGACTGCCGCTCCGCCCCGTTGCAGGCATCACCGGCGGCCCACCTCGGTGGGCGGCCGCCCGGAGTGGTCGGGAGCACCGCCAGAGCCTGGTAGTGTTCTCTTCGTCAGCCAGTGAGGCGGGCAGGGAAAAACATCGCAAGATGTTGTCCCTGAGCGCTGATCTGGTTATGATGTGAAGGTTGCCTCGGGTCTGCTGCTCGTGTGGGTGGTGGGGC
>NZ_BAABIL010000077.1:0-3927 GCF_039542765.1 Kineococcus glutinatus | reverse complement strand
GCCCGGGGCCGTTCGCGGTGCTGCGCCGGCTGGCGGAGGCCGGTGGCGGTGTGGTGACCCCTGCCCGGAGCACCCCCGGGCACCGCTGCGGGACCCACGCCGTCGCCCCCTCGTCCCTCTCGCCCCGTCGCCCGTCTCGTCCGCGCCCCGCGGTGGTGGCTCAGTGGCCGCCGGCGTGCACCTGCGCGTGCTCCGGGTCGCGGCGGTTGCGCACGATCGAGGAGGCCAGCGCGGCGCCGATGAACGCGACGCCGATGAGGCCGGTGAGCACCTCGTTGACGTGCACCTCGATGGAGATGATGAGGATGATCGCCAGCGCGCCGATCGCCCACATCGCGCCGTTCTCCAGGTAGGGGTAGCGGCTGAGCGTGCCCTCCCGCACCAGGTGCACGGTCATCGAGCGGACGAACATGGCGCCCACGCCCAGACCGATCGCGATGATGATCGGGTCGTAGGTGATGGCGAAGGCCCCGATGACGCCGTCGAAGGAGAACGACGCGTCCAGGACCTCCAGGTACAGGAACAGGAAGAACGCGGCCTTGCCGCCGACGCGGGCCAGCTCGGTGGGACCGGTCCGCGCGGGGGCGCCGGCCTGGACGGCCTGCGCCGCGACCTGCTTCTCCGCACCCGTGGCGGCCACCTCCTCGGTGTCGTCCCCGTCCTCCTCGTCGATGTTGAAGACCTCGCCGAGGCCGTTGACGAGCAGGTAGACGAGGATGCCGAGCAGGCCGCTGAGCAGCACGGTGAGCTCGTGGTCGGCCGCGAACGTCTCCGCCGCGACCACCAGCAGGCCGCCGGCGACGATGACGCTGAGGCCCTGCAGCCGGCCGGCGTGCGACAGCACCCGCTCCACCGGGCCGATCCAGTACTCCTCGTGCTCGGCGGTGATGAAGTCGAGGAACAGCATCAGCAGGAACATGCCACCGAAGGCGGCGATCGTCGGGTGCGCGTCGTTGAGGATCGCGGCGTAGGACCCCGGGTCGCTCTCGGGGCGCTGCTCCATGGCCAGCTGCACCGCCTCGATCGGGCCGAGACCGGCGGTGATCGCGACGAGCAGCAGCGGGAAGACGAGGCGCATGCCGAAGACGGCGATGATGACGCCGACGGTGAGGAAGATGCGCTGCCAGAAGTCGTTCATCCGCCGCAGCACCGTGGCGTTCACCACGGCGTTGTCGAAGGAGAGGCTGACCTCCAGCACGACCAGGATGGCTGCGAAGAGCAGGGCTTGCGGACCGTCGTAGACGAAGGCGCCGATCAGTCCGGCGATGAGGACGGCGAAGGACCATCCGTAGGTCTTGAGCATGGAGTGGGCTCCGTGAGTCGCGGCGAGCGGAGTCGGGGCGTCCAGCGCACGACCCCGCCCGGGACCGGGCGGGGTCGTGCGACGGGACCGAGTCTGCCCTAGACGCTCACGCCGAAGTCGGAGGCGATGCCGCGCAGGCCGGTGGCGTAGCCCTGCCCGACGGCGCGGAACTTCCAGTCGGCGCCGTTGCGGTACAGCTCGCCGAAGACCATCGCGGTCTCCGTGGAGGCGTCCTCCGACAGGTCGTAGCGGGCCACCTCGGCGCCGCTGTCGGCGTTGACGACGCGGATGAACGCGTTGCGGACCTGCCCGAACGACTGCCGGCGGGTGTCGGCGTCGTAGATGGCGACCGTGAAGACGACCTTGTCGATCTCCGCGGGCACGCCCGCGAGGTCCACGTTGATCTGCTCGTCGTCGCCCTCGCCGGCGCCGGTGAGGTTGTCGCCCAGGTGCTCCACCGAGCCCTCGGGGCTCTTGAGCTGGTTGAAGAAGACGAAGAAGCCGTCGCTGGGGACCTTGCCGTCGGGGCCGACCATGATCGCCTGCGCGTCGAGGTCGAACTCCGAGCCGGTGAAGCTGTTCGCGTCCCAGCCCAGACCCACGGTCACGCGGGTCATCCCGGGGGCCTCCTTGGTGAGGGAGACGTTGCCGCCCTTGCTGAGGCTGACGCCCATGTGCGCTGCTCCAATCGGTGTCGTCGGCGCGGCCGTCCTCCGGCCGTCCCGTCGTGCGTCGTCGTCGGAACCGGCGAGCCGGGTCCGGCTCCCGGGCAACGATCCTGCCGCCACCTTGGTGCCCCGGCGACAGGGGGTGCCGGTGGGACCGGCGCCCGGTGCGGCCCCTCCCGGCGGGCGCGGGTCGCCGCGGCCGGCCGCACCTGCGCCGTCAGCGCCGGCTCACAGGTCGAGCCCCGAGCGGCCGAACTTCGCCTCCAGGAACCGCCGCTGCGTCGCCAGGCGCTCGGCGTCGGCGCCGTGCACGGCCTGGCGCAGCTGGGCGGCGCCCTGACGCAGCAGCTCCAGCTGCTCGCGCAGGTCGTCGGCGGGGCTGCGTCCCGAGGCGGCACCCGGGGTGGCGGCCACGTCCGGGGGCAGGCGCAGGTAGTCGTCGACCGCGCGGGGCAGGTACTCCCCGGCCAGGGCGTGCAGGTCGTGCGCGACGCGGGCGTCGACACCCTCCTCGCGGGCGCGCGCCAGCAGGGGGCGCAGCCAGCCGGCGGTCTCCCGCACCGTCTCCAGCGCTCCCGCGGGCAGGGTCGCCGCGGACTCCTCGGCCCGGCGCACCGCGTGGTCGGGGCCGCGCCGCGCCCGGGTCCCCTCGTCCTCCGGCGGCGCGGGCGGCGGCGGCGGGCGCAGCGGGGCGGGCGGGGCGGGCAGCGGTTGCCGCGCGGCGTGCTTGAGCGCCTTGCGGCGTTCCTGCACCGTCTTCTCGTAGGTGGCGTTGGCGAAGATCCAGACGAACATCAGCGGCAGCGCGATGCCCGGGTTGCCGGTGGCGAACATGATGATCCACAGCGCCAGCCAGAGCCCGCGCACCCCCTGCACGACGGGGCCGCTGACGTGCCGGCCGCCCGGCAGGTCGATGCCCTGCACGTCGGCGGGCACCCGGACGGGCGGGTGCGGTGGCACGTGGGGCAGCAGGTGGGAGCCGGTCGCCGCGGCACGGTCCGGACCGCCCGGGGCGACGCCGTGCTGCGGGGCGCGCTCCGCGCCGGGGTCCGGGCCCACGCTCACCCGCCGGATGCTATCGCTCACCGCGCGTCCCTCCCAGGTCGTCCGTGCGGATCCGGACCGGCTCGGGGAGCCGGATCAGAGGTCCAGGTCGGAGCGGCGGAACTTCGCCTCCAGGAACCGCCGCTGGGTGGTCAGGCGCTCGGCGTCCGCGGCCAGCACCGCCTCGCGCAGCTGCCGCGCGCCCTCCAGCAGCAGCGCCAGCTGCTCCGCCAGCTCCTCCGCGGCCGTCAGCCCGCCGGGGCCGCGGCGGGTGGTGGCGACGTCCGGGGGCAGCCTCAGGTAGTCCTCGACCGCCGTGGGCAGGTACTCCCCCGCCAGGGCCTGCAGGTCGTGCGCGACCCGCGCGTCGGCACCCGGTCCGGCGGTCCGCTCCAGCAGCGGGCCCACGACGTCGGCGACCTCGCGCACCGCCGCGACCGCACCGGGGGGCATCGCCGCGACCTCGACCCGGCGCACCGTGGCCACCAGCACCTGCCGGGCGGCCACCGCCGGATCCGGGGGCGGCGGTGCCGCCGCGGCCTGCGCCAGCGCGGCCCGCTGCGCACGGCGGTGGGCCTTGCGGGCCTTCTTGCGCCGGCGCACCCCGGACTCGTAGGCGGAGTCGGCCGCGATCCACGCGACCATGACGATCAGGGCGACGACGGGTGCCCCGAGGACGAACAGGACGATCCAGGCGGTCAGCCACAGCCCTCCCACGGCGCGCACCACCGGGCCGGCGACGTGCCCGACGCGGGGCAGGTGCAGCGCGCCGACGTCCTCGGGGTCGCAGGTGTGGGCGGGGTGCGCACCGCGGGCGACGGGCGCCGCGGGGACCCGCCGGACCGCGACGACCTGCTGCGGCGCCGCCCCCCACCCGGCCTGCTTCGCCTCGGCGACCGCCTGCCTGGCCGC
>NZ_BAABIL010000076.1:0-11511 GCF_039542765.1 Kineococcus glutinatus | reverse complement strand
CTGTGCGACGACGCGCTCGAGGCAGGTCCCGACGCCCCCACCCTCTGCGCGGGCTGGAGCGTGCGCGACCTGCTCGTCCACCTCGTGGTGCGCGACTCCCGCCCCGACGCCGCGGCGGGGCTCGTGCTGCCCCCGCTGGCCGGGCACTCCCGCGCGGTGAGCGGGCGGCTGGCCGCGCTGCCCTTCGACGAGCTCGTCGGGCGCGTGCGCTCGGGCCCGCCGGCGTGGAGCCCCGCGCGGCTGCCCGGCGTGGCGCCCCTGGTCAACGGTGCGGAGTTCTTCGTCCACCACGAGGACGTCCGCCGCGCGCAGCCGTCGTGGACCCCGCGGGTGCTGCGGCGCGACGTGGAGGACGCGTTGTGGTCCGCCGTGCGCACCGTCGGGCGGCTGGCCTACCGCCGCGCCGGGGTGGGCGTCGTGCTCGTGGTGCCCGGCGGGCGGCGCGCGGTGGTGCGCCGGGGCCCGCTGGCGGTGAGCGTCGCGGGGCGTCCCGGGGAGCTGCTGCTGCACGCCTTCGGCCGCGGTGCCCGGGCGCTGGTGGACGTCGACGGCAGCCCGGAGGCGCTGCGCCGCTTCCGCTCACCGGCCTGAGCGCCCGGCCCGGTTCAGCGCACCGGGTGGCCCGCCTCGCGCAGGGCGTCCTTCACCTGCCCGATGGTGAGCTGCTGGAAGTGGAAGACGCTGGCGGCCAGCACGGCGTCGGCACCGGCGGCGACCGGCGGCTCGAAGTGCTCCACCGCGCCCGCCCCCCCGCTGGCCACGAGCGGCACCGCCACGGCCTCGCGCACCAGCCGCACCAGCTCCAGGTCGAAACCGGCCTTGGTGCCGTCGGCGTCCATGGAGTTCAGCAGCACCTCCCCCGCACCGAGCTCGGCGGCGCGCGCCGCCCACGCGACGGCGTCCAGGCCCGTGCCGCGCCGGCCGCCGTGGGTGGTGACCTCGAAGCCGGAGTCGGTGGGCTGCCCACCCACCGGCACGCGGCGGGCGTCGACGGACAGCACGAGCACCTGGCTGCCGTAGCGGTCGGCGATCTCGGCGATGAGCCCGGGGCGGGCGATGGCGGCGGTGTTGACCCCCACCTTGTCGGCGCCGGCGCGCAGCAGGCGCCCCACGTCGTCCACCGAGCGCACCCCGCCGCCGACGGTGAGGGGGATGAAGACCTGCTCGGCGGTGCGGGAGACGACGTCGTACGTGGTCGAGCGCGCGTCGGAGGAGGCGGTGACGTCGAGGAAGGTGAGCTCGTCGGCGCCCTCGGCGTCGTAGCGGCGGGCCAGCTCCACCGGGTCGCCGGCGTCGCGCAGGCCGACGAAGTTCACGCCCTTGACGACCCTCCCGGCGTCGACGTCCAGGCAGGGGATCACACGCACGGCCACGCTCACGGGCGGCAGCGTAGGCCCCGCCGATCGGGGTGCCGAAATGCGCGCGCACGGCGTCGGGGGCCGCCGGTAGCGTCGCGGCGTGACGCAGCCGCGGCCTCCCGCCCCCGCTCCCGCCGGCCCCGCTCCCGGTGTGCGGGTCACCGACGTCGACGTCGAGGACGTCGACGAGCTCACCCGGTGGGCGCTGGTGCCGGCGACGGGGTTCATGGAACCGCGGCCGTCGGCGGAGGACGTCGCCAAGCGGCAGCGGCGCGTGCGCGGGCACCGGCTGCTCGGCGGCGTCGTGGGCGGGCGGCTGGTCGGCAGCCTGCGCTCCTTCGACACCGAGCTCACCCTGCCCGGCGCCCGGGTGGTGCCCGCCAACGCCGTCTCCTCCGTCGCGGTGCTGCCCACGCACCGCCGCCGCGGGGTGCTCACCTCGATGATGCGCACCGACCTGGCCCGGGCCCGCGAGCGCGGTCAGGCCCTGGCCGTCCTGATCGCCAGCGAGGCCCCCATCTACGGCCGCTACGGCTTCGGCGCGGCGACCGAGGAGGCGACGTGGACGCTGGACACCACGTCGTCGCGGCTGCGCGAGGACGCCCCCGCCGACGCCGGCACGGTGGAGCTGGTGGAGGCCGCGGCCGTGCGCGCGCAGCTGCAGGCCGTCCACGACGGCGCCCGGCGCGCCCGGGCCGGCGGGCTGCGGCGCGAGGAGCGCTGGTGGGACCTGGTGCTGGACCCCGGCGCGGTGTCCGGCGCGTGGGACGCCCGCACCCGCACCGTGCTGCGCCGCGGGCCCGACGGCACCCCCGACGGCTACTGCACGTACACGACCACGGAGTCCTCGCGCGGCCGGGTGTCCACCGCGCAGCTGCGCGTGGACGACCTGACGGCGACCACCCCGCAGGCGCTGCGGGCGCTGTGGGAGCTGGTGGCGTCGGTGGACCTGGTCCGCACGGTGCGGGCGGCGCACCGCCCGGTGGACGAGGTGCTGCCGTGGCTGCTGCGGGACCCGCGCGCGGCGCAGCGCACCGGGCAGGACGACTTCCTCTGGGTGCGGGTGCTGGACACCGCCGCCGCGCTGGGCGCCCGCGGCTACGACGCTCCCGGCCGGCTGGTGCTGCGGGTGCACGACGAGGGCGGCCCCGCGGCGGGCACGGTGCTGCTCGACGCCGGCGCGGACGGGGTGGAGGTCACGCGCACGGACGCCGAGCCGGACGTCGAGCTGGCCGCCGACGCGCTGGGGTCGCTGCTGCTCGGGGGTGTGGACGCGGCGCTGCTGGCGCGGGCGGGGCGGCTGCGGGCCCGCGACGGCGCGGCGGTGCCCTCGGCCGCGGCGTTGTTCCGCGGCGCGGAGGTCCCCTGGTGCGCCACGGAGTTCTGAACCGGGTGCGGCGGTGAGCGCCGGCGCCGAGGAGGAGCTGCTGTCGGGTCTGGCCGCGCTGGTGCGCAGCAGGCCGGCGCGGGCCCGCGGCACCCGCGTCGTCGCCGTCGACGGGCCCTCCGGCTCGGGCAAGACGACGCTGGCCGCCGGGCTGTCCACCCGGCTCGGCGACGCCCCCGTGCTGCACCTGGACGACCTCTACCCGGGCTGGGACGGGCTGGCCGAGGCGGTGCCGCTGCTCGTGGAGCAGGTGCTGCGGCCCCTGGCCGCGGGCGGACCGGCCCGCTACCGCCGCTACGACTGGGTGCTCGGGGAGTACGCCGAGGAGCACGAGGTGGCCCCGGTGGACGTGCTGGTCGTGGAGGGTGTCAGCAGCGGTGCGCGGGCCTGCGCCCCGCACCTGGCGGCGCTGGTGTGGGTGGAGGCGCCGCGGGAGCTGCGGATGGCCCGGGGCATCGCCCGCGACGGGGAGGCCTACCGGCCGCACTGGCAGCGCTGGGCGGTGCAGGAGGAGGCGCACTTCCGCGCCGAGGGCACCCGGGCGCGTGCCGACGTGCGGCTGGAGACGTCCGCCGGGCGGCTGCTGCCGGCACCGGCGCCGTAGGTCGCCTCCGGCGGCCGGGGTGCGCGCGGGTGGGTTCCGCCGTCGCCGCCCGCCGCGCGGCGCCCTAGCGTGGCCGCGGCGCGGGTGCCAGCAGGGGTGCCGCGGACGCACGGGAGGGGGCGGCGTGCCGAGGATCGCGCGCGACGGGGCGCAGGTGTGGTGGGACGAGCGCGGCTCGGGGGAGCCGGTGCTGCTGGTGCAGGGGCTGGGCTACCCCTGCGACATGTGGCACCTGCTGCTGCCGGAGCTGGCGCGGCGGCACCGGGTGCTCGTGCTGGACAACCGGGGCGTGGGTCGCACGGGGGTGCCGCCGGGCCCGTACCCGGTGGAGGTGATGGCCGCCGACGCCGCGGCGGTGCTGGAGGCGGCGGGCGAGACCTCCGCGCACGTCGTCGGCGTCTCGATGGGCGGGCTCATCGCGCAGGAGCTGGCCCTGGGCCGCCCGGAGCTGGTGCGCTCGCTCGCGCTGGGCTGCACCCACCCCGGCGGGGCGGACTCGGTGTTCAGCCCCGAGGCCGGTGAGCTGCTCGGGGGCCGGGCCGCGATGACGCCGGAGGAGGCCGCGGAGGCGTCGGTGCCGTTCGTGTACGCCCCCACGACGCCGCGCGAGCGCATCGACACCGACCTGGCGGTGCGCCGGGCGGTGCCGACGTGGCCGGCGGGCTACCTGGCGCAGCTGACGGGGTCGGCGGCCTACGCCGGGGCGCTGTCGCGGCTGCCGGGGCTGGGGATGCCGGTGCTGCTGGTGCACGGCACCGCCGACCGGCTGGTGCCGGTGGAGAACACCCGGATCCTGGCCCGCGCGCTGCCCGCGGCGCGGCTGGAGCTGCTGGAGGGCGCGGGGCACATCTTCTGGACCGACCAGCCGCGGGAGACGCTGCGGCTGCTGCTGGAGTGGTTCGCCACGGCCGCCTGAGGCCACCTGGGGGGATCCTCCACCGCGCGGGGCCCGCGGTGGAGGATCCGTCCCTGGTCGCCGCTCCCGGCGCGGGCCGAGACTCCTGGCACGAACCAGCGCAGCACCGGGCCGATCCCGGGGCGACGGCGCGACGGCGCGCCCGCGGGTGGACGAGGAGAACCATGACCAGCCGCGCGCGGTCCCGCCTGCTGGGGGCCCTGGTCGTCCCCGCGCTGCTCGTCGCGGCCTGCGGCGGGGGGTCGGGCTCCCCCACCGGCGACGCCAGCGCCGCGGGTGCCGAACCCGTCACCGTCGGCGTCGTCACCGCCACCAGCGGGGCGCTGGCCAGCTACGGCCGGGCCTACCTGGAGGGCCTGGAGGCCGGCCTGGACCACGCCACGGACGGCACCGGCGAGGTCGGCGGGCGGCCGGTGCGGCTGGAGGTCGTCGACGACGCCGGCGCCCCGGACCAGGCGGTGGCCGCCGCCACCGAGCTCGTCGGCCGCGGCGTGAAGATCCTCGTCGGCACGGTCTCCTCCGGGGTGGCGGTGCAGCTGGCGCCCTTCGCCGAGGAGAACGACCTGCTGTACGTCTCCGGGCCGGCCGCCGTGGACGCCGTCACCGGGGTGAACCGCAACACGTTCCGCTCCGGCCGGCAGACGTACCAGGACGTCGCGGCGGCCGCCTCGCTGCTGGCCGACCCCCGCGGCACGGTCCTCGTCCTCGGCCAGGACACCGCCTTCGGGCAGGGCAACGTCGCGGCGGTGCAGGCCGTCCTGGGCGCGCGGGGCGCCACCGTCGAGCAGCTGCTGGTGCCGGCGACCGCGAACGACTTCACGCCCTTCGCGCAGCAGATCAGGGACCGTGCCCCCGACCTGCTGTTCGTCGCCTGGGCCGGGGACACGAGCGCCGCGATGTGGCAGTCCCTGCAGCAGCAGGGCGTCTTCGAGGCCACGGAGGTCACCACCGGTCTCGGCGACCGGGCGACGTGGCCGGCCTACGGGCAGGCGCCGCAGGACATCGCGTTCCTCGCGCACTACGTCCCCGGCGCCGCGGACACGGAGGCCGACGCCGCGCTGCGCGAGCGCGTCGCCGAACCCGACCTGTTCACCCCGGACGGTTTCGTGGCCGCGCAGATGGTCGTGCGGGCGCTGCAGGAGGGCGACCCGGAGGACACCGCCTCGATGATCGAGGCGCTGGAGGGCTGGGAGTTCGAGGCGCCCAAGGGCACCCAGACGATCCGCGCCTCCGACCACGCGATGCTGCAGCCGATGTTCACCGCCCGGCTCACCGGCACCGGCGAGACCCGCCAGGCCGAGCTCGTGGAGGCGCTGGACGCCGACGCGGTGGCTCCCCCGGAGGCCGGGCAGTGACGGCGCGGGAGGCGGGCAGGTGACGGTGCGCGCCGCCGACCCCGCCGCGGCCGGGCAGCGGGGCCACTCCCCCGTCGTGCTGCGCACCAGCGGCCTGACGTGGCGGGTGGGCGGCTTCACCATCGTCGCCGACGTCGACCTGGCGGTGCGGGAGGGGGAGTTCGTCTCCGTCATCGGCCCCAACGGCGCGGGCAAGAGCACCCTGGTGAACCTGCTCAGCGGCGTGCACGCCCCCACCGCCGGCCGGGTGGAGCTGCGCGGGCAGGACGTCACCCGCCGCCGCCCCGCCGACCGGGTCCGCCTCGGCCTCGGGCGCACCTTCCAGACCTCCAGCCTGTTCCCGGGGCTGACGGTGCTGGAGAACGCCCGGCTGGCCGCGCAGGCCCGCCGCGGCAGCCTCGCGCTGTGGCGGCGGCCCTCCCCCACCGACGCCGCCACCCGCACCGCCGTGCAGCGGCTGGAGGAGGTGGGGCTGGCGCACCGGGCGGGCGACCTCGTGGCGCTGCTGCCGCACGGGGACAAGCGCAAGCTGGAGATCGCCGTCGTGCTCTGCTGCGACCCGGCGGTCCTGCTGCTGGACGAACCCACCGCCGGCGTCAGCGCCGAGGAGGTCGCCCCCCTCGTCGACGTGGTGCGCGCCGTGCACGCCCGCGGCCGCACCGTCGTCATGGTCGAGCACCACATGGAGCTCGTCACCGGCCTGTCCGACCGCATCGCGGTGATGCACCGCGGCCGGCTGCTGCTGGCCGACAGCCCTGAGGTCGTGATGGCCGACGCCACCGTGCGCGAGGCCTACCTGGGGGTGGCCCCGTGAGCGGGGCGCGCCCGGCGCCGGCGACCGCCGCGGCGGAGGCGGCGGTGGCGGGTGCGGCGGCGCCACCGGTGCTGGAGGTGCACGACCTGCACGTGCGCCGCGGCGGGGCGCACGTGCTGCAGGGCGTCGACCTGGCGGTGCACCCGCACCGGGTCACGGCGCTGCTGGGGCGCAACGGCGCGGGCAAGACCACGACGCTGCTGGCGGTGCTGGGCCTGCTGCCGGGCACCGGGCGGGTGCGGCTGGACGGCGAGGACGTCCTGGGGGTGCCCACGGCGCGGCTGGTCCGCCGCGGGATCGGCTACGTGCCCGAGGACCGGGAGGTGTTCGGGGCGCTGACGGTGGCGGAGAACCTCCGGCTGGCGGCCCGCACCCCGCAGGCCGCCGAGCGCCTGGACCGCGTCCACGAGCTGTTCCCGGACCTGCGCCAGCGGCACCGGCAGCGGGCGGGGACCCTGTCGGGGGGGCAGCAGCAGATGCTGGCCATCGCCCGCGCGCTGCTCAACCCCAACCGGCTGCTGCTGGTCGACGAGCCCACCAAGGGGCTGGCGCCGGCGGTCGTCGCCGACGTCGTGGCGGCGCTGCAGCGGGCGGCGGCGGAGACGACGGTGCTGCTGGTGGAGCAGAACCTGCGGGTGGCGCGGCAGCTGGCCGGCGACGTCGTCGTCCTGGACCACGGCCGGGTCGCCCACCGCGGGGACGCGGCCGGGTTGTTCGCCGACCCGGGGCGGGTGGCGGCGCTGCTGGGGGTGTCCGGCCCGCCCGGCCCGCCCGGCCCGCCCGGCGGGGCGCGCACCGCGGGGGCGCGGCCGTGAGCACCTTCGTCCTCATCACCGTCACGGGCCTGGGCCTGGCGGGGCTGTACTTCCTGCTGGCGGCGGGGCTGTCGCTGATCTTCGGGTTGATGGACGTGCTGAACCTGGCCCACGGGGCGTTCTTCGGGCTGGGCGGGTACGCGGCCTGGCTGGTGCTGGACCGCCTCGACGTCGTCGCGGGGCTGGGGTGGCGGTTCCTCGTCGCGGTCCTGGTCGCCGCCGCCACGGGGTTCACCGCGGGCGCGCTCGTGGAGCGGCTGCTCGTGGCGCGCTCCTACGGCGACCACCTGGGGCAGGTGCTGCTCACGATCGGCCTGGGTTTCGCGCTGGTGGCGCTGCTGGGCGGCTCGTTCGGCTACGACGCCCGCCCGCTGCCGCAGCCGGCGTGGTTCGGCGCGACGACGCCGCTGCTGGGGGCGCGCGTCCCCAACAGCCGGCTGCTGGTGCTGGCGGTGGCGGCCGTGCTGTTCGCCGCGCTGCTGCTGTTCCTGCGCCGCACCCGGCACGGGCTGGTCATCCGGGCGGGGGTGGAGAACCGGGCGATGGTGCGGGCCCTGGGCATCGACGTCTCGCGCAGCTTCACCCTGGTGTTCGCGATCGGGGGGCTGCTGGCGGCGGTCGGCGGGGCGCTGGGCGCTGTGTACTTCAACGGCATCAACCCGGCGCTGGGCACCAGCCAGCTGATCTTCGCGTTCATCGTCGTCGTCATCGGCGGCCTGGGGTCGGTGACGGGCACGGCGGTGGCGGCGGTGCTGGTGGCCCTGGTGCAGCAGCTGGTGAACTACTACGGCGCGGCCGGGGTCGGTGACATCGCGGTCGTGGGGTTGCTGGCCGTGGTGCTGCTGGCCCGCCCGCAGGGCCTGCTCGGGGCGGTGGCCCGGTGAGCGTCGCCACCGGCCCGGTGGGCCGGGTCCGCGGTGGCGGCGCGCTGCCGGTCGCGGCGGCGGTGGTGGCGGTCCTGGCGGTGCTGCCGCTGGTGGACGTGGCGGTGCCCGTGGTGCTGCCGGGTGCGGTCTCCAGCCCCGGCGCGCTGCAGGTGCTGGCCGTCGGGCTCGTCTTCGCGGGGCTGGCGATGTCCTACGACGTGCTCTTCGGCTACACCGGCCTGCTGTCCTTCGGGCACGCGCTGTTCTTCGGGCTGGCCGTCTACGGCACGAACCTGCTGGTGGGCGAGGCGGGCCTGCCGTACGCGGTAGCGGCGGCGCTGGCCGTGGCGGGCACGGCGATCTGCGCGGCGCTGCTGGGGGCGGTGGCGCTGCGGGCGCGCGGGGTGGCGTTCGCGATGGTGACGCTGGCCTTCGTGGAGGCGTTCGCCATCTTCCTGGTCACCGACCCCCTGGGCGTCACGGGCGGGGACGAGGGGCTGGCGCTGGCCTCGGCGGGGGTGCCGGACGCGTTCCGCGGGGTGCTGAACCTGCGCAACACGTACTGGCTGGCGCTGGCGTTCGCCGCGGTGACGTTCGTGCTGGTGCGCGCGGCGACCGCCTCGACGGCGGGGCGGGTGTGGCAGGCGATCCGGGAGAACGAGGACCGGGTGGAGCTGCTGGGCATCCGGCCGCTGCCGTGCAAGCTGCTGGCGTTCGTGGTGGGCGCGACGCTGGCGGCGGCGGGCGGCTGCGTCCACCTGCTGGTGGTGCGCGGGGCGAACCCGCACCTGGCGTCGGCGGACTTCACGCTGGCGCTGCTCGTCATGGTGGTGCTCGGCGGGGCCGGGCGGTTGTGGGGGGCGGCGCTGGGCGGGCTGGTGTATGGGCTGCTGACGCTGCGGCTGCCGGCGCTGGCCTCCTCGGGGGTGCTGGACGGGCTGCCGGGCCCGGTGGCGCGGGTCCTGGCCGAGCCGCTGTTCGTGCTCGGCGCCCTGTTCGTCCTGCTGGTGCTCTTCGCCCCGGGCGGGGCGGCGGGGGCCGTGGACCGGGTGTCGGCGGCGCTGGGCCGCAGGCCGGGGGGTGGGCCGGCGGGTGGCGGCGCGGGGAGGGGACCGGCGTGAGCAGCGGTACACCTGCGGGACCGGGCGCGGGCGCGCCGGACCTGTCGGGCCGGCGGGTCCTCGTGACGGGCGCCGGCAGCGGCATCGGCGCCGCCTGCGCCCGCCGCCTCGCCGCGGCCGGGGCGGCGGTGGACGTGCTCGACCTGAACGCCGGGGCGGCCGAGGAGGTCGCCGCGGGCATCGGCGGGCGCGCCGTCGTCGCCGACCTCGCCGACCCGGACGTGCTGGAGCGGGTGTGCGCCGAGACCGCCGCCCACGCCGACGTCGTCGTCAACAACGCCGGCCTGCAGCACGTGGCGCGGCTGGAGGAGTTCCCGCCGGACCGGTTCGCGCTCATCCTGCGGGTGATGCTGGAGGCCCCGTTCCGGCTGGTGCGCGCCGCGCTGCCGCACATGTACGCGCAGGGCTGGGGCAGGATCGTCAACGTGTCGTCGGTGCACGGCCTGCGCGCCTCCCCGCACAAGGCGGCGTACGTGGCGGCCAAGCACGGCCTGGAGGGGCTGTCCAAGGTGATCGCGCTGGAGGGCGGCCCGCACGGGGTGACCTCCAACACGATCTGCCCGGCGTACGTGCGCACCCAGCTGGTGCAGGGGCAGATCGCCGACCAGGCGCGCGCCAACGGCATCGGCGAGGACGAGGTGGTGAGCCGCATCATGCTGACGCAGCCGTCGGTGAAGCGGCTGATCGAGCCGGCGGAGGTGGCCGAGCTCGCGGCGTTCCTCTGCTCGGGCGCGGCGGGCTTCGCCAACGGCTCGGCGTACGTCCTCGACGGGGGCTGGACGGCGCGGTGAGCACCCGCACCGCCGCACCCGGCCCGCCCGAGCCCCGCCCGCCCGGACCCCGCGAGGCGGGTGCGCCGGGCCGGGGGGCGCCGGACCCCTTCGCGGCCCTGCTGCGGCTGCTGGCCCGCGACGCGCCCGCCGAGGAGCTGCACCGCGTGCTGGCCACCGCCGAGGAGGCGCACCACCCCCGCCTCGGCGAGCTGCGCGAGGCGGTGCTGTCGGCGCTGGAGGTCCGCGCCCTGCTCAGCGAGCGCCGCCGCCGCGAGCAGGAGCTCGCGGCCCTCTACGAGACCGCCCAGGACCTGTCGTCGCTGCGCGACGTGGAGGCGGTGCTGCACGCGATCGTGCAGCGGGCGCGGCAGCTGCTGCGCACCGACGCCGCCTACCTGATGCACCACGAGCAGGAGCGGCGCGCCACCCGGATGCGGGTCACCGCCGGCATCCGCACCGAACGGTTCAAGCACACGGCGCTCGACCTCGGCGCCGGCCTCGGCGGGCTGGTGGCGGCGACCTGCACGCCCTACGCCACGGCGGACTACGCCGCCGACGCCCGGTTCGTGCACACCATCGACGACGTCGTGGCCGCCGAGGGGCTCGTCGCGATCCTCGGGGTGCCGCTGCGGCTGGGTGAGGAGGTCATCGGGGTGCTCTTCGCCGCCGACCGGCGCGAGCGGCCCTTCAGCCGGGAGGAGGTGGCGCTGCTGGTCTCCCTCGCCGACCACGCCGCCGTCGCCATCGAGAACGCCTCCCGCTTCCAGGAGGCGCGCGCGGCGCTGGAGGACCTGCGCCGCGCCCACGACGTCATCCGCGCCCACAGCGAGGTGCTGGAGCGCGCGGCGCTGGTCCACGAGCGCCTGGCGCAGGTGCTGGTGTCCGGGGGGCGGCTGCCGGAGGTGGCGGCCGCCGTGGCGGAGGTGCTCGCGGTGTCCCTCGTGGTGGCCGACCCGGCGGGCCGGCCGCTGGCCTGCGCGGGGGCGGACGCGGCGGGGCTGCTGGCGGGCGGGGCGGGCACGGGCGAGGAGGGGGTCGTGCGCCCGGAGCTGCTCCCCCGCGACGACCCCGCCGGGTCGGCCGCGGCCGGGCGGGCGACGGCCCGGCTGCGGGGACCGGACGGGCGGGCGGTCACCCGCACCCCCGTGCTGGCCGGCGCGGAGGTCCTCGGCAGCCTGCTGGCCGTCGGGCGGGTCCTGGACGAGGCGGAGGTGCGCACCCTGGAGCGGGCCGCGGTGGTCACCGCCCTCGTCCTCGTCCACGCCCGGGCCGTGGCCGAGGCCGAGCAGCGGGTGCGGGGGGAGTTCGTCGACGACCTGCTGTCCCTGCCGCACCGCGACCCCGACGCGCTGCGCCGGCGTGCCGCGCACCTGGGTCTGGACCTGGACCGCCCGCACGCCCTGGCGGTGGCGCGCGCCGCCGCGACCGAGCGCTGCGTCGAGCTGGCGCAGGTGGCCGCCGCGGCCGCCGCCGGGCAGGGGCTGGCCGGGCAGCACCGCGGG
>NZ_BAABIL010000075.1:0-8188 GCF_039542765.1 Kineococcus glutinatus | reverse complement strand
GGGGCGGAGCGGGCCAGGGCGGCCACGGCGGCGTCGACGTCCTCCAGCGCCTCCCGCGCCGCACCCGGCAACCGGCGGGCCACGCCCAGGGCGGCGGCCGCCTCGTCCGGGTCCGGCTCGGCCGGCAGCCCGGGGACCACCCCCCGCAGGCACCCCGCCGCGGACAGCAGCAGCACCAGGGAGGCCGTGCCCGGGTCCACCGCCCGCGCCCGGGACCGGTCCCCGGCCGCGGCCAGCGCCGTGCGCACCGCCTCCCGCACCGGGTCCGCCACGGCCGCGTCCACCGGCCAGCGCACCGACGACCACAGCAGCAGCCGCCGGGTGCGCGCCTCGCGCAGCGCATCGTAGCCGGCCAGCGCCGCCAGCGCCTCCTCCCACAGCGGCCGCGCCGCCAGGGCGCGCACGCAGCGGGCCGCCGGGGTCGGGCGGGCGGCCACCACAGCCAGCGCGGCCGCCAGCCGCGGGGCGGCCTCCTGCCCGGGCAGCACCCGCAGGGCGCCGGAGCCCGGGTCGGCGTCCACCCGCCCCTCCAGCACGAGCTCGGCCAGCAGCGCCCCGGCGAGCAGCCCGCGGGCGGCGCGGGCCGGCAGCAGGCGCCTGCCCCCGGCGTCGAGCAGCAGCAGGGCGGCCCGGTCGGCGATGAGCACGGCCGGAACCCTAGGCTCCGGCGGGCGCCGCCGCAGGCGTTCGGCCGGACCGCCCCGGGACCCTCACCAGAGGGTGTAGCCACCGTCGGCGACGAGCACCGAGCCGGTGATGAAGGAGGCGGCGTCGCTGGCGAGGAACACCACGGACGGGGCGATCTCCTCGGGCAGGGCGTAGCGCTGCTGCGGGGCGTCCTCGATCCAGTGCCGGCGGAACTCCGGGCGGTCCACCGGCGCCATGTCCGTCTTCACGTAGCCGGGGGCGACGGCGTTGACGCGGATGCCCAGCGGCGCCCACTCCGCCGCCAGCGACCTCGTGAGCTGGTGCACCGCGGCCTTGGAGGCGTTGTAGGCGGGCTGCAGCTGCGGTCGGTTGACGATCATCCCGGAGATGGAGCCGATGTTGACGATCGAACCGCGCCCGGCCTCGCGCATGACCCGGCCCACGGCGAGGCTGGTCCTCCACAGCGCCCGCACGTTGAGGTCGAAGACCGCCGACCACTGCTCGTCGGTGACGTCCCAGGAGGGGGCGTGGAAGCAGACCCCGGCGTTGTTGACGAGCACGTCGATCGACCCCAGCCCGGCGTGGGCCTCGCCCACCGCCCGCTCCAGCTGGGCGTCGTCGGTGAGGTCGGCGTCCACGCGCAGCAGCTCCAGGCCGTCGGCGCGCGCGGCGTCCACCACCTGCTGGGTGCGCTCGCCGTCGCGGGCGACGACCGCGACCCGCGCCCCGGCCCGCGCCAGGGCGGTGGCGAAGGCGCGCCCGAGGCCCTGGTTGCCGCCCGTGACGAGGGCGGTGCGTCCGGTCAGGGAGAACACGTCGTAGCTCATGGGACCTCGCTGTCGTCGTCGCCGTCGGCCGGTGCGTGCGGGAGTCTCCACCCGCCGCGCCGCAGCCGTCAGACTGGGGCCGTGACGAGCAGCGCCACCACCGCGGGGACCACCCCTGCCGGCACCCCCGGGACCACCCGCACGCCCGCGCTGAAGGAGTGGGCCGCCGTGGCCCACGCCCTCCTCGACGGGCGCCAGGCCCTGCTGCTGCGCAAGGGCGGCATCCACGAGAAGCGCTTCGCCGTGGGCGCCCCCCGCTTCCTGCTCTTCCCCACCGTCGCCCACAGCCACGCCGACGCGGTGCGCCCGGAGCACCACGACCTGCTGGCGCCCGGGCTGGCCGACGCCGGCACCGACGACCTCGTGCTGCGGGTGGGCCTGGAGGTCTTCGAGGCCCTGCCGGTGCGGCGGGTGGACCAGGTGGACGACCTCGCCGACCTGCACGTCTGGACGCCGGGGTCGGTGCGGCGCACCCGCGTGGACTTCCGCCCCCGCCACGAGCTGACCGCGCTCGTGGTGCGGGCGTGGGAGCTGCCGGAACCGCTGCGGCTGCACCGCCTGCCCGAGCACGGCGGCTGCCTGAGCTGGCTGGAGCTGCCCCTGGCGTGGCCGGCCGGCAGCGGGCGCCGGGTGCACGACGACGCCCACCTGGCCTCGGTCGCCGCGGCGGTGCGCGAGCGCACCGGCTGAGGGCACCGGGCGGGGGCGCCGGGCGGGGGCGATCGCTCGGGGGAGCCCCGTCCGCCCGGACGGGGCAGGATGGGATCGTGAGCGCCCCCCGTCCCGGATCCCCGGCAGCCGGCCGGCACCCCAGCGTCGAGCACGCCCGCCTCGCCTCCTCCGCGGGGGACAACGCCCCCTGGCGGCTGTGGGGGCCCTACCTGGCCGGGCGGCAGTGGGGCACCGTGCGCGAGGACTACTCCGCCGAGGGCGACGCGTGGACGTCGTTCCCCTTCGAGCAGGCCCACGCGCGCGCCTACCGCTGGGGTGAGGACGGCCTGGGCGGGATCTCCGACCGCTACGGCTTCCTCAACTTCTCCGTGGCGCTGTGGAACCGGCGCGACCCCGTCCTCAAGGAGCGCCTCTTCGGCCTCACCAACGGCGAGGGCAACCACGGCGAGGACGTCAAGGAGTACTGGTGGGCGCTGGACGGCACGCCCACCCACTCCTGGATGCGCTGGATGTACCGCTACCCGCAGGCGGAGTTCCCCTACCAGCAGCTGCGGGAGGAGAACGCCCGCCGCAGCCGCGCCGACCGGGAGTACGAGCTCGGCGACACCGGCGTCCTCGACGGCAACCGGTTCTTCGACGTCACCGTCACCTACGCCAAGGCCTCCCCGGAGGACGTCTGCATCGTCGTGCAGGCCACCAACCACGGCCCCGAGGCCGCCCCGCTGGACCTGTTGCCGCAGATCTGGTTCCGCAACACGTGGGCGTGGGGCTGGGACCCGCGCCAGGGCACCATGAGCCAGCTGCTGCCGCCCACCCTCAGCGTCGGCGGCATCGAGGCGGTGGAGAGCGAGCACGCCCACCTGGGCCACTACTACCTCTCGGCGGAGGGCTCCCCGGAGGTGCTGTTCTGCGAGAACGAGACGAACCGGGTGGGCCTGTTCGGGGCGGGGCGCAACCGCACCCGCTACACCAAGGACGGCATCAACCAGCGCGTCGTGTTCGGCTCGCGCTCGTCGGTGAACCCGGCGAGGACGGGCACGAAGGCCGCGTTCTGGTACCGCTTCGACGAGGTCGCCCCCGGCGAGACCGTGCGGGTGCGGTTGCGGCTGTCGCACGTGGCCCCGACGGCGGCCACCTTCGGCCCCGGCTTCGACGAGGTGCTCGCCGCGCGCGAGGCGGAGGCCGACGAGTTCTACGACCACGTCATCCACCCGCGCGTGGGGGGCGAGGACCGGCACATCGCGCGCCGGGCGTACGCGGGGCTGCTGTGGACGAAGCAGCTGTACCGCTACGACGTGCGGCAGTGGCTGGACGGCGACCCGGCGGGCGACCCCGCGCCGGAGCAGCGCCGGGCCAGGGGCGGGCGGAACACGACGTGGCGGCACCTGTCGCTGGCGGACGTCATCTCCATGCCCGACGAGTGGGAGTACCCGTGGTTCGCGGCGTGGGACCTGGCCTTCCACGCGATCCCGCTGGCGCACGTGGACCCGGAGTTCGCCAAGGAGCAGCTCGTGCTCATGTGCCGGGAGTGGTCCATGCACCCCAACGGGCAGCTGCCCGCCTACGAGTGGGCCTTCGGCGACGTCAACCCGCCCGTGCACGCCTGGGCGGCCTGGCACGTGTACCGGATCGACGGCTACCGCGACCAGGAGTTCCTCATCCGGGTCTTCACGAAGCTGCTGCTGAACTTCTCCTGGTGGGTGAACCGCAAGGACTCCGACGGCTCCAACGTCTTCGAGGGCGGGTTCCTCGGGATGGACAACATCGGCCTGTTCGACCGCTCGGCGCCGCTGCCGCCGGGGTACCGGCTGGAGCAGTCGGACGCGACGAGCTGGATGGCGTTCTACTGCCAGCAGATGTTCAAGATCGCCCTGGAGCTGTCGCGGCACGACCGGGCGTGGGAGGACGCCGCGACGAAGTTCCTGGAGCACTTCCTGTCCATCGCGGAGGCGATGAACGAGTTCGGGTCGCAGAACAAGTCGCTGTGGCACGAGGAGGACGGGTTCTTCTACGACGTGCTGGTCCACCCCGACGGGCGCGCGGAGCCGATGCGGGTGCCGTCGATGGTGGGGCTGCTGCCGATCCTGGGTGCCACGGAGGTGCCCGCGTGGATCGGCGACGAGTGCCCGGACCTGACCCGGCGGATGCGCTGGCTGCAGCACCGCCGCCCGGACCTCACCGGCCCGCTGCTGTCGCGCTCGGGCCCGGAGGGGCGGCGGATGCTGCTGTCGCTCATCGACCCCGAGCGCCTGCAGCGGATCCTGACGCGGATGTTCGACACCGACCAGTTCCTCTCCCCGTACGGCATCCGGTCGCTGTCGGCGGCGGTGAAGGAGACGGTGACGACGGAGGTGGGGGGCCGCAGCTCCTCCATCGAGTACGAGCCGGGCGAGTCGCGCACGCCGCTGTTCGGCGGCAACTCCAACTGGCGCGGGCCGGTGTGGTTCCCGGTGAACGTGCTGCTGGCGGACAAGCTGCGCACCTACGGGCGCTTCTTCGGCGACTCGCTGACGATCGAGATCCCCACGGGCTCGGGGCAGCGCCGGACGCTCACCGAGGCGGCGGACCTGATCGACAACGGCCTGGTGTCCCTGTTCCAGCCGGTCGGGGGGCGCCGGCCGGCCGACGGGGACCGCATCGAGGCCGGCGACGACCCGCTGTGGCGGGAGCACCCGACGTTCAGCGAGTACTTCGACGGTGACACCGGTGAGGGGCTGGGCGCGACCCACCAGACGGGGTGGACGGCGCTGGTGGCGCACCTGCTGAACCCGCGGCTGCCCCCGGGGCCGCCGGAGGGTCGCTGAGCGGGGGCCGGGTGGCGCTGCGCGGGCGCCGCCCGGCGTGAGCATCGAGTAGTACGTGCCTACGCTGAGTCACATGACGGCGTTGACGACGGACATCACCGTGCTGGACGTGCTCACGGACGCGCAGATCGCGGAGGCCTGGGGCCTCTACCAGGCCGCGTTCGGCCCGCTGGCGATCCTCGCCGCCCAGCGCCACCTCATGACCGAGCAGGAGTTCCGCGAGGTCATGCTCGACCCCCGCATCGAGAAGCACGTCGGCATCGACCGCGACCACGGCGACCGGATGTGCGCCCTGGGCGCGGTGACCGGCGAGCTGAGCGCGGTGCCGCTCATCTCCGAGCCGTACTACGCCCACCGCTGGCCGCAGTTCCACGCCCAGAAGCGGATCTTCTACGTCGTCTTCGTCGGCGTGCACCCCCTCTACCGGGGCAGCGGCATCTTCGCCGCCCTCGTGGAGAAGATCTGGCGGGTCCTCCTCGAGGGCGGCGGCGTCGTCTGCGTCGACTTCTGCACCTACAACGACCAGGAGCTCGCGCTGCCCCGGCTGGTCAGCCGCATGACCGACAGCTTCGGCGGCGGGGTGCGCACGATCAGGCTGGACGAGCAGGCGTTCTGGGCCTACGAGGCCGACCCGCCCGCCCAGCGCTGAGGGCCCGGCGCCTCAGCCGACGGCGTCCGCGCCCTCCCGCAGCGCGTCCGCACCCTCCCGGGCCGTGCGCAGCAGGACCGCGCACCGCTCGGCGGGCTCCGGCCGGCCCCACAGCCAACCCTGCCCGTAGCGCACGCCGAGCTCGTGCAGGGCGTCGCGCTGCTCGGCCGTCTCCACGCCCTCGGCCGTCACCGACAGGCCCAGCGCCCGGCTCATGGCCTCCACCGCGCGGACCAGGGCGGCGTCGGAGGGGTCCTCGCACATGCCGTCGACGAAGCTGCGGTCCACCTTGACGCGGGTGACGGGGAAGCGGCGCAGGTAGCTCAGCGCCGAGTACCCGGTGCCGAAGTCGTCGACGGCCAGGCCGCAGCCCAGCGCCCGCAGGCCGTAGAGGACCTTCAGGGTCAGCTCGTCCTCCTGCACCATCGAGGACTCGGTGATCTCCAGCAGCAGCGCCCTGCCCTCCACCCCGGCCTCCGCCAGCACCTGCGCCACGGCGTCGGGGAAACCGGCGTCCAGCAGCTGGCGGGGCGAGACGTTGACGGACATGAAGAACGTCTCGTCCACCACGCCCTCGGCGCGCCAGCGGGCGAGCTGGGCGACGGACTCGCGCAGCACCTGCATCCCGACGACCGTGACGAGGCCGGTCTCCTCCAGCAGCGGCACGAACCGCACCGGCGAGACGGGCCCGAGCAGCGGACGGTCCCAGCGCAGCAGCGCCTCCACCCCCGCGGGCCGGCCGGTGGGGATGTCCACGATCGGCTGGAAGGCGACGCTGAGGGCCCCGTCGGCGACGGCGTGGCGCAGGTCCAGCTCCAGCTCGACGTCCTGGCTGACGTCGCGGCGCATGGACTCCTCGAAGAGCACCCACTGGTTGCGGCCGGCGGCCTTGGCCCGGTACATCGCCGCGTCCGCGCTCTGCAGGGCGTCGCTCGCGCCGTACAGGGCGGGTGCGATCCCGACGGAGGCGCTGACGACGACCTCCGTGGTGGACAGCCGCACCGGCGTCACGACGAGGTCCAGGACCCCCTCGGCGAGGTCGCACGCCTGCTGCTGGGTGCCGGTGAGGACGAGGGCGAACTCGTCGCCGGCGAGGCGGCCGACGACGGCCCTGCCGCGCGCCTCGTCCTGCAGCCGCTGCGCCACGGCGCGGATGAGCTGGTCGCCGGCCTGGTGCCCCCAGCCGTCGTTGACCCGCTTGAAGCCGTCGAGGTCGAGGTAGAGCACCCACACCTGGTGCCCGGCCGGGTGCCGCTGCACCCGGCACTCGTCGATGGTGCGCAGCACCTCGGTGCGGTTGGGCAGGTCGGTGAGCGGGTCGTGGCTGGCGCGGCGCAGCAGCACCGCCTGCACCCGGGCGTGGGCGTTGACCGCGGAGACGGCCCGCACGAGCAGCAGCGCCAGGGCGGCGGCGGTGGCCAGCAGCGCGGCCCAGTGGTGCAGCGCGGTCCGGCCGCTGGTGACGACCGCGACGAGGAGCAGGACCAGGGACAGGGCGAGGACGGTGAGCCGCAGCGGGGACCAGGGGTGCGCGCCGCCACCGGCGGCCGGGACCACCTGCACGCGCTGGGAGGGGTGCAGCGCGGCCGCCCCGATGAGCGCGGCCGCCAGCACGAACGGCAGGTCCAGCAGCGGCGAGCCGGACAGCTCCCCGCGGGCGCCCAGGACGGCGTAGCAGACGTCGCCGACGAGCATGAGGACGATGGCGCCGACGAGCAGCTGGTGGCTGGCGCGGCGGGCCGCGGTGAGCAGCAGGTCCACCAGCAGCGCGAGGAACACGACGTCGACGAGCGGGTAGGTGCCCGCCAGCACGCTGACCGCCAGCGGCCGGCCGGGGATGTCGACGGCGGGCAGCACGAAGTGGTTCAGCGACAGCAGGGCGCCGGTCACCGTCAGGACGAGCACGTCGCAGACGACCTCCCGGCGCAGGCCGCTGTGGGCGCGGGCCAGCCGCACCAGCCCGCCGGCGCAGCACAGGTAGCCGCCGAGGGTGAGGGGGTCGGCCAGGTACTGCCCGAGGTCGGTGCGGTCGGTGACCCAGGGCCGCACGGTCGCGCCGACGAGCATGAGGACGGTGCCGGCGGTCAGCAGCCACCACGCGCGCTGGGCGTGCGGGCGGTGCGCCCACGTGCCCCAGGTCATCGCGGCGGCCGACAGCACCGCCGAGCAGCCCAGCAGCAGGCTCTTGGACCACTGCGGCGAGGGCAGCAGGTAGCCGGCGACGAGGAGCACCGAGGTGGCGACGAACGCACCCCACACCGCCCAGGGACACTGCAGCAGCGGCTGGAGGCGGCGGGCGCGCGGGCGGGAGCCGTCCTCCCCCGCGGGCGTGGTCGCGTCGGTGGCCATGTCCCCGTTGTCGGAGCCCGGCCGGGGGAACTGTCGTGCGCGACGGCCGCGTCACCCGGACGGCCCCCGTCGCGCAGGACCGCCGGGGGTGATCGGCTGCGGCTCAGGCCGCCCGGGGGGTGCCGCGGCGCCCGGTCCCCGGCGCGGTGCGCTGGGCGGCGAGGTCCACCGCGTGAGCGGCCACCGCGGGGACGTCCACCGCGGGGGCGCCGGCGGCCGCGAGCTCGTGCAGGAGGTGG
>NZ_BAABIL010000074.1:0-2850 GCF_039542765.1 Kineococcus glutinatus | reverse complement strand
GTGCGGGCCAGGTCCGCGTCCAGGCCCATCGCCAGCAGCACGTGGGAGGCGTCGTCGGAGTCCGCCGCGCACGCCGAACCGCTGGAGCAGACCACCCCCACCGCCTCCAGCTCCTGCAGCACCAGCTCCCCGCCGACGCCGGCGAAGCAGAACGAGGCGTGCCCGGGCAGCCGGTGGGTGCGGTGCCCGGTGAGCGGCGCGGTGGGCACGGCCGCCAGCACCCCCTCGACCAGGCGGTCGCGCAGGGCGGCGAGGCGCTCGGCCTCCGCGGGCAGCACCGCCTGCGCCCGCTGCAGCGCGGTCGCCGTCCCCACGGCGCCGGCGACGTCCACCGTGCCCGAGCGGCGGCCGCGCTCCTGCCCGCCGCCGTGCAGCACCGGCTCCAGCGGCACCGCGCCCCGCACGAACAGCGCGCCCGCGCCGCGGGGCCCGCCGAGCTTGTGCGCCGACACCGTCAGGGCGTCCACCCCCAGCTCGTCCACCCGCAGCGGCAGGTGCGCGGCGGCCTGCACCGCGTCCACGTGCAGCGGCACGCCCCTGGCGCGGCAGAGCTCGGCGACCTCCCGCACCGGCTGCACGGTGCCCACCTCGTTGTTGGCGTACATCACCGAGCACAGG
Organism: Kineococcus glutinatus; assembly: GCF_039542765.1. Taxonomy (NCBI): domain Bacteria; kingdom Bacillati; phylum Actinomycetota; class Actinomycetes; order Kineosporiales; family Kineosporiaceae; genus Kineococcus; species Kineococcus glutinatus. The sequence goes on along the minus strand of NZ_BAABIL010000074.1, from coordinate 2,232 downwards.
CTCGTGTCCTCGCGCAGCACGGACGCCAGTTCGTCGAGGTCGACCAGCCCGTCCGCGTCGACGCCCACCACGTCGAGGGCGAACCCGTTGCGCTGCAGCGCTCGGCAGGTCTCCAGCACCGCCGGGTGCTCGATCGCCGTCGTCACCAGGTGCCGCCCGCGCGGTGTCGCGGTCGCGATGCCCGCCACTGCGAGGTTGTCCGCCTCGGTGCCGCCGGCGGTGAACACCACCTCGCCCGGCCGGCAGCCCAGCACGCCCGCCAGCCGCTCCCGCGCCGCGTCCAGCCCGGCCTTCGCGGCGCGCCCGACCTCGTGGGCGCTGGAGGGGTTGCCGAACACCTGGGTCTGGTACGGCCAGGTGGCCTCCAGCACCTCGCGCACCGGCGGCGCGGTGGCGGCGTGGTCGAGGTAGATCACCGGTTCAGCGCCCCGTGCGGGCGCGGTCGTCGGCGCGCACGTCGACGTCCAGGCCGAGGTCCAGGGCCACCGCCGCCTGGGTGAGCGCGCCCACCGAGACGACGTCCACCCCGGTCTCGGCCACGGCCCGCACCGTCTCCAGCGTGATGCCGCCGCTGGCCTCCACCACCGCCCGGCCCCGGGCGCGCTCCACGCCGGCCCGCAGGTCGGCGAGGGAGAAGTTGTCCAGCAGCACCACGTCCACCCCGGCGGCGAGCACCGCGTCGAGCTGGTCGAGGCGGTCGACCTCGACGACGACCCGGGTGGTGTGGCCGATGCGCTCGCGCAGCGACCGCAGCCCCGTGGTGGTGTCCACCCCGGCGGCGGCGAGCACCGCGAGGTGGTTGTCCTTCACCATCACCGCGTCCGACAGCGACCAGCGGTGGTTGGAGCCGCCACCACAGCGCACCGCGTGCTTCTCCAGCGCCCGCAGGCCCGGGGTGGTCTTGCGGGTGTCGGCGATGCGGGCGCCGGTGCCCTCGACGGCGGCGACGTAGCGGGCGGTGAGGGTGGCGATGCCGGACAGCCGCTGCACGAGGTTGAGGGCGACCCGCTCGGCGCGCAGCACGGCCCGCGCGGTGCCCTCCACGCGGGCGAGCACGTCACCGGCGCGGAAGGCGGTGCCGTCGGCCAGCAGCGCCTCGACCCGGCCCGAGCCACCGGTGGCGCCGGCGGCCAGCTCCACGGCGGCGGAGACGGCGTCGACACCGGCGAGCACCCCGTCGACGCGGGCGCGCAGCACGGCGGAGGCGCGGACGTCGGGGGGCAGCAGCGCCTCGCTGGTGAGGTCGCCCCACGGGGCGTCCTCCGCGAGGGCCGCGGCGACCACGGCTCCCAGCGCGGGCAGCGGCACGGGCGGCGGGGCGGGGGGCGCGGTGGGGGTCGCGGTGGGGGTGGAGCTCATCGGGTTCCGCTCCTTCGCAGGGTGGTGCGCCGGGCCTCGGCGCGCGGGGTGGGGAAGTCGCCGCGCCAGTGCGCCCCGCGGCTCTCCTCGCGGGCCAGCGCCGCCAGCACGAGCAGCCGGCCGGCGGTGCGCAGGTTGGCGTCCTCGTGCCCGGCGACCGTCGTGGGTGCGGCCGCCGGGCCGGGACGGGGGGCGAGCTGCTTGGCGGCGACGGCAAGGCCCGCGGCGTCGCGCACCACGCCGGCGTGCTCCCACAGCAGCGCCCGCAGCTCCTCGCCCCCCAGCTCGCCGGTCTGCGGCTGCGCCGGGTCCTCGACGTCGAGCACGTCCTCCTCCGGTCCGGGCGCGAAGGGCTCCCCGCCCCCGGCGACGACGTCCGCGGCGGCGCGGGCGGCGAGCACGACCGCCTCCAGCAGGGAGTTCGACGCCAGCCGGTTCGCGCCGTGCACGCCGGTGCAGGCGACCTCCCCGACGGCCCACAGCCCCGGCAGGCTGGTGCGGCCGGCCGCGTCGGTGCGCACCCCGCCCATCCAGTAGTGCGCCGCCGGGGTCACGGGCACCGGCTCGCGCTCGGGGTCCAGGCCCTGCGCGCGGCACAGCGCGGCGATGCCGGGGAAGCGCCCGGCGAACGGGCGGCCGAGCCGGGCGGCGACCCCGGTGGCGTCCAGCAGCGCGGGCCGGCCGTCCTGGCGGGCCATGACGGCGGCGGTGGCGCGGACCACGACGTCGCGCGGGGCGAGCTCGGCGCGGGGGTCCACGTCCACCATGTAGCGCCGGCCGCGCTCGTCGCGCAGCACCGCACCCTCGCCGCGCACCGCCTCGGAGACGAGGAAGGGCTCGGCCAGCGCCGCGGCGGTGGGGTGGAACTGGAAG